>NZ_PVWG01000025.1:0-59806 GCF_003003695.1 Phormidesmis priestleyi ULC007 | reverse complement strand
AAGAGCCTGATGTGGAGCATAGCAGCAAGGCACGGAAAATCAGGACTTCTGGCGATTTCTTATCCCGAACTCAGGTTGAATAATATCATCGAGCAGGATCATCGAATCATCAAGCGATTGACCAAACCCATGATGGGATTCGGCTCATTCAACACGGCAAGACGAACTTTGAGCGGGATTGAAGCCATGAGTATGATTCGCAAAGGACAAGTGAAGGGAGTCAGCAAAGCGATTATCTTGAATGTCAAGAATCAAATGTGAATTTGAGGGGTCAGCGAAATCAACGCTACGAAAAAAACAAAGCACAATAAAGCAGCGACTCGCACATCGCTGTTGGAGCCACTTTGATCAACACACTCTCATCCTTCCTAAAACTGAGCGTTAACGCCTAGATCAGCAACAAATCTCATCAGGTCGTAGCACTTCAGGAACTCGCCAAGGTTTGAGATCGCGAATCATCGCATTCAGAATGCGGAGCAACTTGTGCATACAGGCGATTAACGCCACTTTCTTCGCTTTTCCCTGACCCAGAAGCCGCTCGTAAAACGCTTTGAGCACCGGATTGTATCGCCCAGCAACGAGCGTGCCCATGTAGAGCACCGCACGGATATTCGCGCGTCCGCCCCAAATCATGTGACTGCCGCGAAACTTGCCACTATCTCGATTGAATGGAGCAACCCCCACCAAGGCACTGATGCGTTTATCACTAACGGTTCCAAGTTCGGGCAAGGCAGCCATCAGCGTTGTGGCGATGACTGGACCGACACCGGGCACAGTTTTGAGCAGGGCGATACGCGCTTGCCATTCCACTTGAGATTGACTGAGTTCCTCAATTTCCTCATCGAGATCCTCAATGTGCTCTTCCAGCCACTCGATGTGAGTGTCAACGTTCTGACGCATCGTGCCCCGCAGACTCGCTCGGCGATTTTTCTCAGCGCTCAACATCTCGACCAATTGCCGTCGGCGCGTCACCGCCTCTTGAAGTGCGCGGTCTTGGTCACTCGCTAAGACTGTAATGGCAGGTCGGAGCGCTTCTCCAAAGTGAGCTAAGACCGCCGCATCAATTCGATCTGTTTTCGCGAGTTTGCCACTGGCTTTGGCGAAGTCTCGCCCTTGTCGAGGATTGATGATCGAAACAGCAATACCCACGTCTTGCAGCGCTTGGGCAACTTCCAGTTCCAATCCACCCGTCGATTCGACAATCACCTGCTCAATCTCAAACGCCTGAGGTCGCTTCACTAAGTCAGCGATGCCAAGGGCTTGATTCTGAACTTGAAACTGCTGAGCGATGGGTCGGATATAGATATCTAAAGTCGCTTTGCTCACATCAATGCCCACCCATTGCGATCGTTGTTGCATCACCTGTTCACCTCTGATTGGATCGAATTGCTCGAAGACTGCACTCTTTCTGGCTCCATGCGGACTTTACTGTCCAGGCGATTTTACGAGTTCTCAGTACTTCGAGAAGGTGTGGCGACCCAAGCTTAACTACGGTTTTGAAGAACCTTGGGGACATCGGTCTACCACACTCTTAACATACCAGGGGACAGGGTTTCTCAAGTAAAATTTATTGAAGAACTGTTCGGAATTAGCGCTTAACGGAATGCGAACGAAACACTTCGTTTGTCACTAAAAATATTTGCAACACAACCATCTGTTCAGAGTTCCTCAGCAAGCCCTAATTCTTCTTGCCACGTCGGATCGTCTCATTTTTCATGATGTCATCCGACCCACAAGTTGCTCAGATTAGGTAAGGTTTCATGATAATTGCAGCTAACTTAAGACTACTATCCCGCTATTTTCCTCATATCTTTGATAAAAGGGCACTGCCGATCTCGGGGTCTCGCCTGATTAACTGCGCCATGCCTACTAATACCTGGCGCGAACCAGAATATGGTAAGCGTCCATGAGCCACTAGCATGTTATCTAACATCAATACATCTCCCTGCTGCCACGGCACAAGCACCATTTCTTGCTGATGGCACTGCCGTAGCTCCTTAACTACTGAGGCTTCAATTGGGGTTCCATCCCCGTAAAAGCTATTACTTGGGAGTTCATCTTCTTGAAATGCCAATAGTAAACCCTCTTGGATTTCTGGTTCAAGGGTACTCACATGGAAAAACATTGCATGATTAAACCATACCTCCTCCCCAGTTTGAGGGTGCGTTAAAACAGGCTCCCGTACTACGCTTGTTCTGAGATGTCCACCTTCCATCCACTCTATCTCAATCTTGTTTTCCCGGCAGTATGATTCAACTTCGGCTTTATCGGCTGTCTGAAACACCGTTTGCCAGGGTAACCCTAAGAAGTGGTAAAAGTTGCGAACATACATGACCTGTTTGTTAATAAAGCGCTGCCGGATCTCAGGATCTATCCGGGTAAGGACTTTGCGAGTATCAGCAATCGGGGTCTCACCGCCGACAGCAGCGGGCGTTAGACAATGAAAAAAGATCCGCATCGGCCAACTTTCCTGGTAGGAATTTTCACAGTGCAGGGCAATGGTTTGCTCTGCTGGATATTCTGTAGAAGTATAAATTTTGCCTGAGATCGTGCGGCGCGGTGAGGATCTCTCCCGATACTCCAGGGGTTCGCCTGAGAGACTGTGAATCAGGGCTTCCAGGTCGGATGAGCCATTGACATTAAAATTCCGAAATAGCAAACCGCCATATTGCAACACCTGAGATTCGATCAACTCTCGATGACCCGTCGCCCATGCCCACAAGCCAAGTCCTTCAGCAATTGGTTCAACAACCAGAGGGAACTGCTTATCCGGATCTAAGAAAGACATTTTTACCGAGGTCTCAGACACTGGGTGGAAAATTCCTGTCATGACTGTTCCTCTTGCTGAGTAGCTTTGCAAATATGGCAACGGATGAATAGGCGAGGACACAAAGCCCCTTGAGAGGTAAAGGAACAGCGGAGATTGATGTCTTGACCTTTTCTCGTACTGCTATAGCAATCCTAAGTGAGTTGTGAAACGTAAGATTAATCGTGCCCCTAGCTCCTAAGTTTAGGGTGATTCCAGGTTTCACAATTCACATCGGCTTGCTATATAAAGCAATTTATCATATATATCTGCGCCTTAAAAGGCGGGTGTTGCGCGTCAATTAAATTGACCGATCGCGTCAATTACAAATCCTGTCCCCCCAGTAATTGTCGTCTTCGTTCCTCCTGCTCGATTGCCCGTTCCCTTAGATGGATTCAATTCAACCGCCAGAACCTCTGACTCTTACAGGTTTCCTCCGGAGACACGGCGGGATACAATCTCTGGCAAAGTCAAGGTTTTGTGGTTATGCCTTGCTCACAATTCGGTCGCTTTTTCAGAATCTGATTTCATCGTAGGAACCCCCCTGTTAGCGCCAGCGTCAACCCATAACTGTTGTCTGATTGCGCCCTCCCAGCTTTAGCCCGCAAGAATCGAGCTTGTTCGCTGTAGGCAGATCAGGAGTTACTTCTGAGTTTGAAGGGTAGGGCTTGCACCGACATCAAGCGGGAAGTTCAGCTAGACTTAGGAGTCTTGGCTGGAGTGATTATGGACGGACTGGATACCGTATTTCATCCCTCAACGAATCGCACCCGGACTATTGATCATTAAACATAAAATAAAGGCGTTGCATCCTGGCATTGCGTCTTGGCGTTGCATACGATGGAGGGAATGAATTTGGTTGAGAGATGAATTATTGAGAGACAAATTTCCCCTGACCTTTGACTAGACCACGAGATTTGGTGAAGCAACTCGAAAACCTTCGCTTTCAGCACAGAGGGACGATACAGTGCATAATTTCTTAGAGCATTTCCCAGATACTTTGGCTAAGGGTTTAACGTTAATCGAGCTGCTGCGGCATCGAGCTTTATACCAAGCCGACCAGACCCTTTATACCTTTCTTCAGGACGGAGAAACAGAATCTTTCAGGCTGACCTGTGGAGAATTGGATCAACAAGCACGAGCGATCGCGGCATCGCTGCAATCCCTAGTCGCCCCAGGAGATCGAGCGATACTGGTTTATCAGTCCGGTCTAGACTACATTGCGGCGTTTTTTGGGTGTTTGTATGCCTCTGTGGTGGCAGTTCCTGCTTATCCACCCAGACGCAATCAAAATCAGTCCAGGCTACAGTCCATTGTTGCCGATGCTCAGGCGACGGTAGTACTGACTACGACAGCTGAGTTAGGCAAGATGGACAATCAAATTGCCCAAAATCCAGAATTGGCGGCTTTGCACTGGTTGCCCACCGATCTCATCGCCAGCCATCTGGCTTCAGAGTGGCAGGAGCCGATGGTCTCCGGGAGCGACCTGGCTTTTCTCCAGTACACTTCCGGTTCTACGGGAACTCCCAGGGGCGTGATGGTCAGCCATGAAAATTTGCTGCAAAATTTGACATTAATTCATCAGTGTTTTGAGCATGCCCCCCATAGCCGAGGGGTCATCTGGTTACCGCCTTATCACGATATGGGGCTGATTGGCGGCATTTTACAGCCCCTTTTTGGTGGTTTCCCCGTCGTGCTGATGTCCCCTTTCGCCTTTCTCCAGAAACCCTTACGCTGGTTAGAAGCGATTTCCCGGTATCAGGCTACGACCAGTGGTGGCCCAAACTTTGCTTATGACCTTGCCTGCCGCCAAGTTACTCCTGAACAACGGGCAACGCTGGATTTGAGCCGTTGGGATGTCGCGTTTACAGGGGCGGAACCGATCCGGGCTGAAACGTTAGATCATTTTGCTCACACGTTTGCGGAGTGTGGCTTTCGCCGAGAGGCATTTTACCCCTGCTATGGCATGGCGGAGACAACATTAATCATATCGGGCGGTTTGAAAGCAGACCCACCCTTGATTTGCCAGGTTGACAAAGCCGCCTTAGAACAAAATCAGGTGGTCGTTGTGGGTGAGGAGTACAACACTGCTCAGGCGATCGTGAGTTGTGGTCGCAGTTGGTTAGACCAAAAAATTGAGATCGTTGACCCAGAAACCTTCATCCCCTGTCACGCTGGCAAGGTTGGAGAAATTTGGGTCTCCAGCTCTTCTGTGGCACTTGGCTATTGGAAACAACCCGAGAACACGGAAGCCACGTTTCGAGCCTACCTGAACGATAGCGGCAACGAACCCTTTCTGCGTACAGGGGATCTGGGATTTGTACAGGACGGTGAGTTGTTTGTCACCGGACGCTTGAAAGACTTGATCATTATTCGGGGGTGCAACCATTATCCGCAAGACATTGAACTGACAGCCACTCAAAGTCATCCAGCCCTGCGCTCCGGTTGTGGAGCAGCGATTTTAGTCGAAGTCGATGGGGTTGAGCAGTTAGCGATCGCGTGTGAGGTCGAGCGGAATTATCTGCGCCAGTTGGATGTCCAATCTGTGGCTACAGCGATCCGGCAGGCCGTATCGAAGCACCACGACCTGCAAGTCTACACCGTGGCATTACTCAAGACCGCCAGCATTCCCAAAACGTCCAGCGGTAAAATTAAACGTCATGCTTGTCAGGCTGGTTTTTGGGATGGCAGTTTGGATGTGGTTGGTCATTGGACTGCAATGCCCCAGGACATCAATTTAGAACAACAGGCACAAGTAAACCCGCTGCAGGAGCAAGGTCCCTCTGAGAAGCAGGGGTTGGCAGCGATCGATCAAACTTTAACTCCAACGTCCACACCTGACGAGATAGAAAATTGGCTAATCGCTTATCTCGCTTTATACCTGAAAGTACCATCGAATGAGATTAATATTAATGAACCATTTGCGAACTACGGAATGGATTCCTCGGTCGCTGTTAGTGCCACAGGTGAATTGGCTCAATGGTTGAATCTAGAACTTGACCCCACTCTATTCTGGGAATACCCTAGCATCAAAGCCGTTGTCCAATACCTATCGCAAGAATGCCGTTATTTACAACCAGAAGATACTCAATCAGGTGATGCCGATACTTAAAAGAGAGAGTTGAACATGGAGCCAATTTCAAATACAAATCAAGAGATTGTCGATTCTGGCAACACTAAAAAACCAGAAACAACAAAAGCATTCAAGTTCAATCCGTTTGATCTTGAGTTTCACACCAATCCTTATCCGGCTTACCACCGCCTTCGCTCCTACGACCCCATCCATCGGCACTTTTTTGGATCATGGGGACTAACCCGCTATGCGGATGTCAAGGCCGTTTTGCGCGATCCTCGGTTTCGCAGTGACAATCTACCCCAACGCCTCAATGATAAGAATCAGTACCTCAAACATCAAAATCAAAATCTTAACGCACTAGTACGCGCCACCAATACATGGTTATTATCTCTGGAGCCACCTGACCACACCAGGCTGCGAAAGTTAGTTGGTCAAGCCTTTTCTCCCAGCGTGGTAGAACGCCTGCGTCCCCAAACGCAAGATATTGTAGATCAGTTAATCGGCACTGTTCAGAAAACAGGGCGCATGGACATTATTTCCGATCTGGCACGCCCCGTACCTGTGCGCGTGATCTCCACCCTGCTGGGGATACCAGAGGACATTCAAGACCAGGTGTATCAGTGGGCGAATGACCTGTCTGGCATCCTGGATCCATTTAATTCTCTGGAGACTCTGGTTTATATGAATCAGATCATCCAAAAGTTTTCCAACTGCTTTCGCGAGTTGATTGCAGAGCGGGAAAAGCAACCGCAATCTGACCTGATCAGCTCTCTAATCGTGGCTAGAGATGAAGGCGATCGACTCAGTAATGATGAACTGTTAACGGTTTGTATGTTGTTGTTTGCCACAGGCGAAGAAACCACCGTCAATCTGATTGGGAATGGTATGCTGGCGTTGCTCCGCCATCCTGCACAGATGGAGTTACTCAAACAGGAACCCACAATGATTGCTAGTGCGGTAGAAGAACTGCTGCGCTACGATAGCCCAATTCAGCGAATTGCCCGCATCGCGCTGGAAGATGTGGAAATCGATGGCCATAAAATTGCGGCTGGCGAACAGGTGATTCTTTATCTGGGAGCGGCCAATCGAGATCCCGCCCAATTTCCTGACTGCGATCGCCTCTTGCTGAACCGCAGTGATAACAATCACCTGTCCTTTGCTGATGGCATTCACTATTGTTTGGGCGCGGCACTAGCACGAGTTGAAGGTCAAATTGCCATCAACACCCTGTTACAACGCTTACCCGACTTGCAGCTACAAACCAACACCCTAGAGTGGAGAAAGAATATTGCTTTACGGGGCTTGAAAGCGCTCCCGGTGACTTTTAGAACTTAGGCAATTTCCAGACAAGCTTATACCGTAAATCGTAGATACTGTTTTACATCCCGGTGGTCAAGTCTTTGTCTTATCTTCCCCTCAATACAAGGGGCGGGTTTTGTCTATCAGTAGTTGAGTATTGGAGACTCTGACTAAACCCGCCCGGACACCACCCCATCAACAGCCTTGGAAATAAATATATTAAGAAGGAAAAAATGGCAACGGACTTTGAACCCATTGCAATTATTGGAATCGGATGTCGGTTTCCTGGTGCCAACGACCCGGACGCTTTCTGGCAACTCCTGCAAGATGGGGTGAGCGCTATTACGGAAGTACCGCTCGATCGCTGGGATATCAACGCCTTCTACGATCCCAACCCCGCCACGCCGGACAAAATGAATACCCGTTGGGGTGGTTTTTTGGATCAGGTGGATCAGTTTGAACCTGAGTTTTTTGGTATCGCTCCCCGTGAAGCGGTGAGTATGGATCCCAAACAGCGACTTTTATTGGAGGTGACTTGGGAAGCACTGGAAGATGCCGGACAAGTTCCAGAGCGTCTGGCCGGGTCAGAAATTGGTGTTTTCGTTGGCATTTCGAGTTACGACTACTACGAGTTGCTAATGAGAAATCCTCGTAACGTTGATGCCTACGCCGCCACAGGCAACAATAACTGCATCGCCGCCCACCGGATCTCCTACGTGTTTGATTTTACTGGGCCCAGTATGGCCATTGATACGGCCTGTTCCTCTTCCCTGGTGTCCGTTCACCTCGCTTGTCAGAGCTTGTGGAATGGGGAATCCAGCATGGCACTGGCTGGGGGTGTGCATATCATGTTATCGCCGTGGGTTACGGTCAGCTTCTCCCAAGGGGGATTCATGGCGGACGATGGACTTTGCAAAGTCTTTGATGCCCGTGCAAACGGTTACGTCCGGGGTGAGGGGGCAGGGATGGTGGTCTTGAAGCCCTTATCTCAGGCGATCGCGGATGGTGATACCATTTACGCAGTGATTCGAGGCAGCGCCATCAACCAGGATGGGCGCAGCAACGGTCTGACCGCTCCTAACCCCCACGCCCAGGAAGCTGTGCTGCGGTCAGCCTATCGCCGATCGGGGGTTTCTCCAGAGCAGGTTAGCTATATAGAAGCACATGGCACGGGGACGAAGTTAGGCGACCCGATGGAGCTGAAAGCCTTGGGAAAAGTATTGTCCAAGAATCGTCGTCCTGGAAGCTACTGTGCCGTCGGTTCGGTGAAAAGCAATATTGGTCACTTGGAAGCAGCGGCAGGGATTGCCGGGTTGATTAAAGTGGCTCTGTCACTCAAACACCGCCAGATTCCGCCCAGCTTGCATTTTCAGCAACCCAATCCCTACATTAATTTTGAAAAGTTGCGGTTACGGGTGCAGGAGCAACTGTCGCTCTGGACGGCTGGGAATGGTGGCACTCTAGCGGCTGGAGTCAGTTCCTTTGGCTTTGGCGGGACGAATGCCCATATCGTTATGGAAGCAGCACCGGATAGTAGGGCTGGGGATAGGTCTAGCCCGGAGCAATTGGCGTTCAAGCGGCAAAATCTCGCAGCGATCGAACGTCCCTGGCATGTGCTAACCCTATCTGCCAAGAGTGAAGCGGCTTTGCGATCGCTCGCCCAACGCTATCAGGAGTTTTTGGCAAACCAACCCCAGACCGAGATCGCAGATATTTGTTTTACAGCCAATACTCGGCGATCGCAGTTTAATCATCGTCTAGCTATAGTTGCAGACTCTACCGGGTCGTTACGGAGACAGTTAGCAGCTTTTGTCAGCAGCATACCTACTGAATCTGTAGTCAGTCACGTTTTTCGCAGTCGGAAACCTCCAAAGCCAGTATTTTTATTCACAGGTCAGGGGTCACAGTATGTCGAGATGGGACGGCAACTTTACGAAACTCAACCGATTTTTCGGCAAACTCTAGACGAATGCGCGACCCTTTTACATCCCTATCTGAACCTCCCCCTGCTCGAAGTTCTATATCCAGATCCCCACATTCCCAACTCACAATCCGCGCCATTACTCGATGCAACCGCTTACACCCAACCCGCCCTATTTGCCATTGAATACGCCCTGGTTAAGGTGTGGAAATCCTGGGGCATCGAACCGGGTATCGTCATAGGTCAGAGTGTGGGGGAATATGTCGCAGCTTGTGTAGCGGGAGTGTTCAGCTTAGAAGATGGACTGAAGCTAATTGCTGCAAGAGGTCGTTTAATGCAAAACCTGCCTCAAGATGGAGAAATAGTGGTGAAGTTCCACTCTCCGTTAATGCAGCCCATACTGGCAGAGTTTGAGCAAGTCGCCGCAACTGTAACTTACTCTCCAGCGAAAATGAACTTAGTCTCTAATGTCACTGGGCAACTCGCCACGGAGGATATTGCGACTCCTGACTATTGGAGCCGTCATCTGTTGCGATCGGTCAAATTTGCCACGAGTATGGAAACCCTGGTTCAGCTAGGGTATGAGTTATTTGTGGAGATTGGTCCTCAGCCGACTTTGTTGGAAATGGGTCAGCAGTGCTTGGAGTCTGGAGCAATGGTGTGGTTGCCCAGTTTGCGTCCGGGAAAAGACGATTGGCAACAAATGCTCCGAAGTTTAGCGGAGTTACACATTCGCGGGGTGCAGGTAGACTGGTTTGGCTTTGACCAGGAATATGCCCGTCGTCCTCTAAAAGTACCAACATATCCATTTCAGCGCCAACGGTATTGGATTGAAACGACAGACAGTAGTCCGCACACAGCCCAGCCTGCATTACCGGAAAAAGTTCAACCTTCAGTCGTTGGACTGTATGAAATCCAGTGGCAACCAAAACCCCGCCAGCAAAACCTAGATATAACGGCTACTCTGGACAGTAAGCCTAGTAGTTGGCTGATTTTCGCTGACTCTAGTGGTATAGGAGATGCCCTGATAGAAATTTTACACTCCCAGGGACAAACGTGTTTTGTTGTCTATCCCGGCGATGCTTATACCTGTCAGCAACCTGGAGTTTACAGCGTCAATCCAGTCGATCCTGAGAATTTTCAACAACTGTTACGGGACGTTGACCTCATCAATGCCCTCCCGTTGAAGGGAGTGGTTCATCTATGGAGTGTTGGATTAGAACAAACGCCGGAGTTAAATCTTGCCGCTCTGGAGCAGGTGCAAATTTTGGGTTGTGCTAGCATCTTGCATTTAGTGCAGGCGATCGTTAAGCGTAACGGGTCGGTCTTACCGCGATTGTGGTTGGTCACGCAGGGCGCTCAGTTTGTGGAATCTCAACCTGGTTCTCCAGCCGTTGCTCAAGCTCCTATATGGGGATTGGGTAAAGTCATCGCCTTAGAACACCCGCAATTGTGGGGGGGGCTGTGCGATTTAGCGTTAGACGCAACGCAACCAGATGCAGCAAGGATGCTGCTTACAGAAATTTGTGCTGCGGAGGGTGAAGACCAGATTGCTTGGCGATCGGGACACCGTTATGTGGCACGTTTAATCAACAAAGGCGAGTTGCCAGCAGCAGCCGTGCCGCTAAGACCCGATGCGACCTATCTAATTACGGGGGGTTTAGGAGCTTTGGGATTGCAGGTCGCTCGGTGGATGGTTAAGCAGGGCGTTCGGCACTTGATTTTACTGAGCCGTCGGCCCGCATCGGCCCCAACTCAAGCTGCGATCGCGGATCTGGAGCAGGGGGAAGCTCAAATTCTGGTTACGCAGGCTGATGTATCGAACCACACAGAGATGCTCAGGGTCTTTGACAGACTCAATGCCTCAATGCCACCCCTGAAGGGCATTATTCATGCGGCAGGTGTTTTGGAGGATGGAATCCTGCTGCAACAAGACTGGGAACGGTTCGCCAAAGTAATGAATCCCAAGGTTCAGGGTGCCTGGAATTTACACACCCTCACCCAGCGTTTGCCGTTAGACTTTTTTGTTTGTTTCTCCTCCGTGAGTTCGCTACTGGGCGCGGCAGGTCAAAGTAATTATGCTGCTGCCAATGCATTTCTGGATAGCTTGGCCCATTATCGACAAAGGCAAGGGCTTCCTGGTTTGAGTCTGAACTGGGGACTGTGGGCGGATACAGGAATGGTGGTCAACTTAGATGATCGTTATCAAAATCGTCTGGCTGTTTTGGGCATGAATCGGTTCAGTTGGGAGCAGGGATTGCAGGCGTTGACAAACCTGCTAGGACAGCAGGGGATAGCTCAGATGGGTGTGTTTTCAGTGGATTGGTCACGGCTGAAGCAGCAGGTTACCGCCGAGCAAATACCATTACTGACCCACTTGCTGAATGAAGTGACCAGTCCAGAGGAGAATGCGTCAGCACAGCAGCATACGATTTTACAGGAGCTGGAAACCGTTCCTATCTGCGATCGTCAACCCCTGTTAATCGCCTATATCCAGCAGGAAGTTGCCAAAATCATGGGTCTGAGATCGCCACACCTGCCCGATCCACAGCAGGGATTCTTTGATATGGGGATGGACTCGTTGATGGTACTGGAACTAAAAAACCGCTTAGATACTCATTTGGGTACTTCGTTGCCTGCAACCTTAATGTTTGAGTTTGCAACCATCCAGGATTTGGTGGAGCATCTGCTAAACGACATCCTCCGACGGGAGGCTACTGGATCAGCAGATCCGGTTCAATTAGCCGCAGCAGAACCTCAACCCCGAATCGTGCCGTCAGGGTCAGATATCACTCAATTGCCCAAGGCGAAAACCAAACCAACCGCCCGATCGAGGGTAGACGTACTCACAGAAGAGGATATTGATGCCTCAATTACAGAGCGGCTGGAAAAACTGGAAAAGCTGCTAAGGGGAAAATAACATGAGCGATTTTTCTGAACCCATGAATCAAGTTTCTATCAAGCAACGGCTCCTGCTTGCCCTCGATGAAGCCGCCGCCAAACTGGAAGCTGTTGAATATGCTCAACACGAGCCGATCGCGATTATTGGAATGGGCTGTCGGTTCCCTGGTTCTGCCGATCATCCAGAGGCGTTCTGGCAGCAATTGCGGGATGGCGTGGATGCGATCGATCTGATCCCAAAGACCCGCTGGCATACCGATGCCTATTATGATCCAAATCCCGACGCGCCAGGAAAAATTTACACTCGTTATGGTGGATTTCTTCCCCAGGTAGACCAATTTGATGCCCAGTTTTTTGGGATTTCTCCTCGCGAAGCGGCCAGCCTAGATCCCCAGCAGCGCCTGCTATTAGAAGTGAGTTGGGAAGCCCTAGAAGATGCCGGACAAGCCCCGAACCAATTGACTGGCAGCAAAACGGGTGTTTTTGTGGGGATCGGACAGAATGATTACGCCCAGTTACAGATGTTTTCCGGTCATTATGAAAACATTGATCCATACGCTGGGACGGGCAATGGGTTTGCATTTGCAGCAGGTCGGCTGTCGTATATTCTGGGTTTGCAAGGCCCTAACTTAGCCATCGATACCGCTTGTTCCGCTTCGCTCGTAAGTGTCCATTTAGCGTGTCAAAGTTTGCGGGCTGGAGAGTGCGACTTAGCTCTGGCGGGTGGGGTTCACTTAATCCTGTCACCGGAGGTTACTATTTTTCTGTCCAGAGCGCGGGTACTCTCTCCGGATGGGCGCTGCAAGACCTTCGATGCCTCCGCCGATGGGTATGGTCGGGGCGAAGGATGTGGGATGCTAGTACTCAAACGGTTGTCCGATGCGGTGGCCAATAGCGATCGCATTTTGGCGGTGATCCGTGGGTCAGCCGTTAACCATGATGGTCACAGTAGCGGTCTCACCGTTCCGAATAAACAGGCGCAGCAAGCACTGATTTCCCAGGCTCTAGCGAAAGCCAAGGTAGACCCATTACAAATAAGCTACGTAGAGGTTCACGGCACTGGAACCGCTTTAGGCGATCCGATCGAAATCAGGGCTTTAGACACTGTTTTGGGGAAAGGGCGTTCTCAAGCAAACCCGTTGGTGATTGGCTCAGTCAAAACGAACATTGGGCACCTGGAAGCCGCAGCCGGGATTGCCGGATTAATCAAAGTCGTGCTCTCGCTGCAACATCAAGAAATTCCCCCTCACCTCCACTTCTCTCAGCCCAACCCGCACGTTAATTGGGAGCAACTCCCGATGCTTGTCCCCACCGCCGCCAGGCCCTGGCCGGGTGGTCAGAAACGCTTGGCAGGAGTCAGTTCCTTTGGGTTTAGTGGCACCAACGCCCATCTCATCCTGGAAGCCGCCCCTCCCGACTCGCCCACCGCTCCAGAACCGGGGGAAAGGGAGCGGGAGCGTCCCCTGCATCTGCTCGCCCTCTCGGCCAAAACTCCCAACGCCCTACTCCAACTCGCCCACCGCTACGCTCACCATCTGCAATCCCATCCCGACCTCCCCTTGAGTGATGTTTGCTTTACCGCCGCTGGCGGTCGTTCCCACTTTCCCTACCGCCTCAGCATCGTCGCAGCAACGATCGCGGAAGCCGTGGACAAACTGATGGTCTATCCAGTTGCAGCGGCACCCCTCCCAGCCGCTCAGTCTCCGGGCAACTCCCCCCCTAAAATTGCCTTTCTGTTTACAGGGCAGGGCAGTCAATATGTCCACATGGGACGACAACTTTACGAAACTCAACCGATTTTTCGGCAAACGCTGGAGGACTGCGACACCCTGCTCCGACCTTACCTCGACCCGCCCCTGCTACAGGTGCTTTATCCCCGACCGGGAGCGTCCTCGCCGATTGACCAAACGGCTTATACGCAACCCGCCTTGTTTGCTTTAGAGTATGCCCTCTGCCAATTGTGGCGCTCTTGGGGCATTGTACCGGATGTGGTGATGGGGCACAGTTTAGGGGAGTATGTGGCAGCCACGGTGGCGGGGGTGTTCACGCTGGCAGAGTCCCTGAAGTTGGTGGCGACGCGGGCGCGGTTAATGCAATCGCTGCCGCAGACGGGGGGAATGATGGCGGTGTTTGCGCCGCTTGCCGTGGTCGAGGAGCTGATGCCCGACCAGTCTGGATTAGGGATCGCCGCAATTAACGGGCCCGCTCATGTGGTGATTTCGGGAGCGCGACCCGCGCTGGAGAGGGTGCAGGCGAGCTTGCAGTCCAGGGGAGTGGCAACGCGAGCCTTAAATGTCTCTCATGCGTTCCATTCCCCCGCCATGCAACCCATTTTGGACGACCTTGAACAAGCTGCCAAAGCAGTAACCTATGCCCAGCCACAAATCCGCTTAATCTCTAATGTGACGGGAGAAGTGGCAACGTCAGCGATCGCCACTCCTGAATATTGGGTTGCTCATTTGCGGCAATCTGTCCAATTTGCTCGCAGTATAGACACGCTGTATCAGCAAGGAATTGAAATCTTTGTCGAGATCGGCCCCAAGCCTATCCTCTTAGAAATGGCTCGGCATTGCTTGCCAGCAGCAGTTGGAGTTTGGTTGCCCAGCCTGCATTTCGGTCAAGCAGACTGGCAACCGTTGCTACAAAGTTTGGGAGAGTTGTATCGGTGTGGAGCCAAGGTAGACTGGTCTGGTTTTGATCAAGACTGTCCCCGTCGTCGAGTTGCCTTGCCCACCTATCCGTTTCAGCGAGAGCGCTATTGGGTGAAGACAGCTACACCCGGAGCCAATCCATCTTCATTCCGGGCAAGCAGTACTGCTCCCCGCCTGCATCCTCTGTTGGGGCAACGGTTGCATTTACCCGGCACTGAAGAGATTCGTTTTGAGTCTACCCTTAGTCAAGATTCTCCTGCCTATCTTGCACATCATCGCCTTTACCAGCAAGTAATTTTGCCAGCCACGGCTTATCTAGAAATGGCACTAGCGGCTGGGGCTGTGGTTTGCAACTCGAACAACTTGAGGCTACAGGAAACCGTCATTCAGCAGGCTCTGATGCTAGGCGATGCCGACAAAACCCTCCACGTAGTTCTGAAACCCGAAGACTCAAAGACAGAAAACTCAAAGACATTTTCCTGGCAGGTTTATAGCCTCAATGTTGACGAAAACAATTCTGAGTCCTACTGGGCACTCCATGCTTTTGGCAACCTGGTTGAAGACCCCAAAAACTCACCCCCTCAAGTGAATTTAGCGGCCTTACAGGCCCAATATACGGAAGCCGTATCTACAAACCAGTATTACCAGCAGTTACGCCAGCAGGGAGTCGATTATGGTACCAGTTTCCAGGCCATTGATAAGCTCTGGCGGCATCCAGGACAAGCATTGGCGCAAATTCGCTTACCAGAACCCTTGATTTTAGAGGCAGAAGCCTACAAACTGCACCCAATATTGTTGGATGCCTGTTTCCAGGTCGTAGGCACAGCTCTGGCTGAGGCTGACCAACAAGCCGTCTATATTCCAGTGGGGGTAGAGCGCTTACAGTTGTATCGTCGTCCCAGCACCCATTTGTGGACTCAACTGAAGATCTGCCAGGTTGAGGGCTGGCAGCAAAAGACCGTAACGGCTACAGTCCAACTGTTGGATGAGAGCGGCAATATGGTGGCCCAGTTAGAGGGCTTAACCCTCCGAAGTATCACTCGTCAAGCCTTGCAACAAGTTCTTCAGCAAGAAGACCTGAGCCACTGGTTGTATGAAACCACTTGGCAGGTTCAGGAGCGCAGTGCCAAACACCCGCCCTTACCATCCGGACAATTGAGTCATTGGCTGCTGTTTGTTGACCCAGGAGAAATCGGCAGGACGCTGGCTACCTACCTCAGGGATAAGGGCGATCGCTGTGTCTTAGTGTCCCCTGGTCTAGGGTATGCCAGATTAGCCGCAGACGAGTATCAAATTAATCCGACCAACCCGGCAGATTTTCAGCAATTGCTGCTGGATAGCCAGGACGATCACTCACAGTTCTATAGCGGCGTGATTTTTCTGTGGAGCCTAGAGGACTCGTTACCAGACATCACCCTGGCAAGCTTAGAGGACGCGCAAGCACAAAGCTGTGGCAGTGTTTTGCATTTATTGCAAAGTCTTGTCCAAACGAACCCCGCCGTGATCCCCCGCTTATGGTTAGTGACCAGGGGAACTCAACCGATCGGGGAAAGCCAGCTCCCGCACATTCAGCAAGCGCCTCTCTGGGGGCTGGGGCGCGTCATTGCCCTGGAACATTCTGATCTGCGGTGTGTGCGACTCGATTTAGACCCAGCGGTAGATCAAACTGAAGTTCTGACCCTGTTGGAAGAATTACGATCGCCCGATCGAGAAGACCAGATTGCCTACAGACAGGGAGTTCGCTATGTTCCTAGACTGGTTAGGTCTCGATCGGGCGCGGGTGAACGTCAAGCAAAAATGCTGGAGTTTCCGACTGAACCCTTCCAGGTCAAAATAACCAGTTACGGACTTCTGGAAAATCTCACCTTGGCACCGATGACCCGCCGCGCCCCGGAACCAGAGGAGGTGGAAATTGAAGTTTGCGCCTGTGGACTGAACTTTAGAGATGTCCTCAATGCCCTCGGACTGCTCCAAGCCTATACGCAGCAGCAAGGGATTGATGCGGCGATCGACATTCCCTTTGGCGGGGAGTGTGCGGGCAGGGTTGTGGCCGTGGGCAAACAGGTTTCCAGGTTTCAAGTGGGTGATGAAGTGATGGCTGTCATGGCCCTGGGCAGTCTGAGTAGTTTTGTCACCGTCAAAGCAGATTTTGTTGTTCCCAAACCCCCAGACCTGAGTTTTGCAGCCGCAGCTACGATTTTGACCCCCTTCTTAACGGCTTACTATGGCTTGCATTACCAAGCTAAAATGCAACCCGGAGACAGAATCTTGATTCACGCGGCGGCTGGCGGGGTTGGACAGGCCGCAGTCCAGTTAGCTCAACGGGTGGGGGCAGAAATTTTTGCTACAGCCAGCCCCAGCAAGTGGGAATTTCTCAAATCAACTGGGGTAACCCAGGTAATGAACTCCCGCACCCTGGACTTTGCTGAAGCAGTCATGACAGCCACTGACGGACAAGGGTTGGACATTGTTCTTAATAGCCTGAATGGGGAGTTCATTCCCAAGAGCCTTGAGGTTTTAGGGCAAGGAGGGCGATTTGTCGAAATTGGCAAAATCGGCATTTGGGATCAAACCCAGGTGCAGTCCCAAAGACCTGATGCGTCCTATTTTGCCTTCGACTTATTAGAACTCTCTCTACAGAATCCTGGTTTAATTGCCTCGATGCTTGAGGAATTGATGGAGGAGTTCAAGCACGGTACTCTCAAGCCGTTAAATTACAAAGCATTTCCGATTCATCAGGTGGTCGATGCCTTTCGTTATATGCAAACGGCCAAGCACGTGGGCAAAGTCGTGATTTCCATGCCGCAAGCAAGGCAGGGGGAGGGCAGCTATTTAATTACAGGTGGGTTAGGTGCTCTGGGTTTGCAGGTAGCTCGCTGGTTAGTAGTAGAGCGACGAGTCCGCCATCTGGTCTTAATGGGGCGGCAGGCGGCATCTCAGGCAGCCCAGGCTACGATCGCTGAATTACAGCAGGCTGGAGCCAATGTCAAAATCTGCAAGGCGGATGTGGCTATCCGGGACGAGGTGTCCCGCGTTTTGACGGAGGTGCAGGCATCCATGCCACCCCTGCGAGGAATCATCCATGCGGCGGGAGTTTTGGCAGATGGAGTATTGCTCAGTCAAACCTGGGAACGCTTTAGCTCGGTGATGGCACCCAAGATCACAGGAGCCTGGAATCTGCATGTATTGACCCAGGAACTGCCCTTAGACTGTTTTATCTGTTTTTCGTCCAGCGCTGCCCTGCTTGGCTCACCGGGACAGGGCAACTATGCCGCAGCCAACGCCTTTATGGATGCCTTAATGCATTACCGTCGAGCATTAGGACTACCAGGCTTGAGCATCAATTGGGGCCCTTGGGCAACGGCTGGGATGGCAGAGGAAATGACGCCTCGCGATCGCGATCGCTGGGCAGCTTTGGGGATCAGTGCCATCAAGCCTGAGCAAGGATTGCAAGTGCTTGCCCAGTTGCTGGAACACCCTGCAACTCAGGTAGGGGTCTTATCTGTGAATTGGGCGAAGTTTCTCAAGCAACTTCCTCAAGGGCTGGATTTACCGCTTCTGGAGCATTGCACTGCTGCTTCTGACCAATCCCAGGCGCAGCAACCCGAATTCCTCCAGCAGTTAAAGGACGCTCCCTTCAAAGAACGCAAAATTCTATTGATGACGTATATTCGTTCTCAAATTGCCAGGGTTGTTGGGTTAAAGTCATGGGAGCAAATAGAGCCGCGCCAACGATTATTTGATCTGGGTCTGGACTCGCTCGTCGCGGTTGAATTAAAAAATTGCTTTGAACGCGATCTGGGCAAATCTTTGCGCTCAACGTTGATCTTTGATTACCCCACCGTGGAAGCGCTAGTCGAGTATTTGGAGGATGTCCTGTCCCTGGAGCTTTCCCCGCCACTCAGCCCGGAATCACCCCCCCTTGCAGAGGACACGGAGTTATCAGCAACTTTGAAAGAACTGTCTCAAGAAGAACTCGCAGACTTATTGGCTAAAAAATTGGCAAGTTTGGATTAAACGAGGTGAACATGAGCCAAAGCTCAACAGGCATAGACTATCGGGCGTTAATGGAAAATGCCCTGCTGAAACTGGAAAAACTGCAATCCAAGCTCCAGGCTTTAGAACAGGCCAAGACTGAAGCGATCGCGATCGTGGGTTTAGGCAGCAGGTTTCCGGGGGCTGATACCCCAAATGCTTTCTGGCAACTGCTGCGAAATGGGGTAGATGCGATTCGCGAAGTTCCTCCAGACCGTTGGGACATCAACGCCTACTATGACCCCAATCCAGAGGCTCCCGGCAAGATGTCTACTCGCTACGGGGGTTTTTTGCCTCAGGTAGATGCCTTTGATGCCAAATTTTTCCATATCTCCCCACGAGAAGCGATCAGTCTAGACCCGCAGCAACGCCTGCTTCTGGAAGTCAGTTGGGAAGCCCTGGAACACGCCAATCAGGTTCCTGACAAGTTATTCAACAGTTCCACGGGCGTATTTGTGGGCATGAGCACCAGTGACTACACGAAAGTCCTCTGGCAAGCGGGTGATGCCACGCATATCGATGCCTACTTTGGTACGGGTAACTCTCTTAGCGTGGCGGCTGGACGTTTGTCCTATAGCTTGGGGTTAACGGGCCCATGCCTGTGTGTAGATACGGCTTGTTCGGCTTCCCTGGTATCCGTCCATCTAGCCTGTCAGAGTTTGCGCCTGCGAGAGTGCAGTTTGGCCCTAGCTGCTGGCGTAAACCTGATCCTCTCGCCAGAACCGAGCATCAATTTTTCCAAAGCTAGAATGATGGCGGCGGATGGTCGCTGTAAAACGTTTGACGCTCAAGCAGACGGCTACGTCCGAGGCGAAGGGTGTGGTGTAGTTGTCCTGAAGCGCCTCTCAGATGCGATCGCGGACGGCGACAAAATTCTGGCCTTAATTCGCGGATCGGCGGTGAACCAGGATGGGCCAAGTGGTGGCTTAACTGTTCCCAATGGACCATCTCAGGTCGCGGTAATTCGTCAGGCTCTCGCCAATGGGGGAGTTGAGCCAGCGCAAATCGGCTACATTGAGGCTCATGGAACTGGAACCTCCTTGGGCGATCCCATTGAGATAGAGGCATTGGCTGAGGTGTTTGGCAAACACTGTTCCCCAGAGCAACCCTTGGTGATTGGCTCAGTCAAAACGAACATTGGGCACTTGGAAGCCGCAGCCGGGATTGCCGGATTAATCAAAGTCGTGCTCTCGCTGCAACATCAAGAAATTCCCCCTCACCTCCACTTCTCTCAGCCCAACCCGCACGTTAATTGGGAGCAACTCCCGATGCTTGTCCCCACCGCCGCCAGGCCCTGGCCGGGTGGTCAGAAACGCTTGGCAGGAGTCAGTTCCTTTGGGTTTAGTGGCACCAACGCCCATCTCATCCTGGAAGCCGCCCCTCCCGACTCGCCCACCGCTCCAGAACCGGGGGAAAGGGAGCGGGAGCGTCCCCTGCATCTGCTCGCCCTCTCGGCCAAAACTCCCAACGCCCTACTCCAACTCGCCCACCGCTACGCTCACCATCTGCAATCCCATCCCGACCTCCCCTTGAGTGATGTTTGCTTTACCGCCGCTGGCGGTCGTTCCCACTTTCCCTACCGCCTCAGCATCGTCGCAGCAACGATCGCGGAAGCCGTGGACAAACTGATGGTCTATCCAGTTGCAGCGGCACCCCTCCCAGCCGCTCAGTCTCCGGGCAACTCCCCCCCTAAAATTGCCTTTCTGTTTACAGGGCAGGGCAGTCAATATGTCCACATGGGACGACAACTTTACGAAACTCAACCGATTTTTCGGCAAACGCTGGAGGACTGCGACACCCTGCTCCGACCTTACCTCGACCCGCCCCTGCTACAGGTGCTTTATCCCCGACCGGGAGCGTCCTCGCCGATTGACCAAACGGCTTATACGCAACCCGCCTTGTTTGCTTTAGAGTATGCCCTCTGCCAATTGTGGCGCTCTTGGGGCATTGTACCGGATGTGGTGATGGGGCACAGTTTAGGGGAGTATGTGGCAGCCACGGTGGCGGGGGTGTTCACGCTGGCAGAGTCCCTGAAGTTGGTGGCGACGCGGGCGCGGTTAATGCAATCGCTGCCGCAGACGGGGGGAATGATGGCGGTGTTTGCGCCGCTTGCCGTGGTCGAGGAGCTGATGCCCGACCAGTCTGGATTAGGGATCGCCGCAATTAACGGGCCCGCTCATGTGGTGATTTCGGGAGCGCGACCCGCGCTGGAGAGGGTGCAGGCGAGCTTGCAGTCCAGGGGAGTGGCAACGCGAGCCTTAAATGTCTCTCATGCGTTCCATTCCCCCGCCATGCAACCCATTTTGGACGACCTTGAACAAGCTGCGAGTCAAATCACGTTTCATGCTCCAGCCATCCCGCTGATTTCCAACTTAACGGGTCAGATGATGTCGCCTGAACAACCACCAGGTAGCCAATATTGGCGACATCACTCGCGATCTGCCGTGAGATTTACGGCAGGAATCCACACAATGTTTCAGCAAGGCTGTGAACTATTTGTAGAAATTGGCCCGAAACCGATCCTGTCAAGTTTAGGCAAAGGTTGCCAACAAGATGTTCCAGCAATCTGGTTGCCCTCTTTAGCGCCGGGACAAGAGGATTGGCGAGTCTTATTAGAGAGCTTATCTGCTTTATATGTCCGGGGGATCGGTGTTAACTGGCCTGAATTCGATCGCGGCTACTCCAGACATTGGCTGTCACTTCCCACCTATCCCTTTCAGCGCCAACGTTATTGGTT
This sequence comes from Phormidesmis priestleyi ULC007, assembly GCF_003003695.1. NCBI lineage: Bacteria > Bacillati > Cyanobacteriota > Cyanophyceae > Leptolyngbyales > Leptolyngbyaceae > Phormidesmis > Phormidesmis priestleyi. Next base: position 38,380 of record NZ_PVWG01000025.1, on the reverse strand, counting down.
TGAAAACACAAATGCAGCTATGAAGCAGAGCAATGAACTCAATGAACAACCATCAGGCGAAAATAGACCAGAGCCTCAGATCACTGAACATCCCAGCATGACTCAAAAAGACCGAATTCTGGCGATCTTACAGTCCACGATTGCAGAACTACTGCGATCTCAGCCATCGGAAGTAGAACCTCATGCGGCGTTTCTGGAAATGGGTGCAGATTCGATTGTTCTCATGGATGCTGTACAAACGATCGAACAGATATTTGGCATTAAAATTGCGATTCGCCAACTATTTGAACAGTTGACAACCATTGATGCTTTGGCAACCCACATTGACCAACATTTACCTCCAACTTGGGCGGCGACAAATTCACTTCAACCTCAACTCCACCAATCTCAATTCCAGTCTGCCCAGCCAGTCGCACGGAACGCAACGACTATACCGACAAAGCCAGGAATGCTTGATGTCCAGGTTTCTGGAGAATTAGAAGTCACTCCTGATGACATAAGACTGGTGATTCAGCAGCAGATTGAATTGATGTCTCAACAGTTACAGCTTCTCTCTGGAAACAGTTTCATAACCGAGAAGGAGCCAGTATCCAAGAATGGATTTTTGCCATTCAGCGATCGCCCCTCAGACTCCACCGCTCATTTATCGACCCCTCATTTCAAGCCAGAAACGCAACCTAAAAGTCTCAATCCACAACAACAGCAGCACTTAGATTCACTCATCGTTAAATATACTCATCGTACTCAAACATCAAAACAGCGATCGCAAGCCTATCGTCAGGTTTTAGCGGACAGTCGATCGGTAGCAGGTTTTCGGCCTTCGATCAAAGAAATGCTTTATCCGATCATTGGGGAGCGAGCGCAGGGCTGCAAATTTTGGGATGTGGATGGCAACGAGTATGTTGACATCACAATGGGATTTGGTGTGCTGCTGTTTGGTCACAACCCACCCTTTATTACTGCATCTATAGAACAGCAAATCAAACACGGGATACAAATTGGGCCACAGTCAAATCTGGCCGGAGAAGTAGCCCAGCTAATTTGCGAATTGACGGGTATGGAACGGGCGGCATTCTGCAACACCGGAACAGAAGCCGTAATGTTAGCCCTCCGTCTGGCACGCACCGTGACGGGTCGCAACAAGATTGCTCTATTCGCGAATTCTTATCACGGGCATTTTGACGGCGTTTTGGCGACAGCATCGAATGCTGGGATCAATACTGCCGGGATCAATACTGTACCAATGGTGCCAGGAGTATCGCCGCAAGCCGTTAAAGACGTTCTAGTCCTGGATTACGACAATCCCAGATCCCTGGATATTTTGCAGGCCCACGCACACGAACTAGCCGCAGTGCTGGTTGAACCCGTGCAAAGTCGCCGCCCCGATTTACAACCCAAAGCCTTTCTACAGCAATTAAGGCAATTAACACAGAGCACAGGAATAGCGCTGATCTTTGATGAAGTTCTTACAGGCTTCCGCATCCATCCGGGCGGGGCACAAGCCTGGTTTGGGGTTGCAGCAGACATTACCATTTACGGCAAAATTGTCGGAGGTGGAATGCCGATCGGGGTTGTTGCAGGCAAGGCTCTCTACATGAATGCGATCGACGGGGGGGTGTGGCAGTATGGAGACGCTTCCTACCCCCAGGCAGAGAAGACATTTTTCGCCGGAACCTTCAACAAAAACCATATCACAATGAACGCTGCCAGGGCGGTGCTGCAGCAGCTTAAACAACAAGGCGATCGCCTGACGCAGCAGTTAAATCAGCGCACGTCACAGTTCGCGGAAACGTTGAATACTTACTTTAAAACTGAAAATGTCCCCATCCGTATCATCCATTTTGGCTCCCTGTTTCGCTTTTCATTTTCAGGTAATCTGGATTTGCTGTTTTATCACCTGCTGTTCAACGGGGTTTACATCTGGGAAGGGCGTAACTGTTTTCTGTCAACTGCACATACCGATGCAGATATTGAGTATTTGATTCAGGCTGTCAAGAATAGCGTAGAGGAACTGCAAAAAGGAGGATTTTTACCTGAAACTCTGTACCGACGTTAACTGGTGCAGCTTTTGAGAGATGATTTGGAGCAGGAGGGGCTGGGCTGATTGCAGGAAAAAGTGATCACCGGGAAGCAGATGCAGGGAGAAGGACGCGGTAGTTTGTTCTCGCCAGCCTGTCATCTGTTCGGCGCTGACTTCCGGATCGTGTAAACCACCCAGAGCCGTAATGGAACAGTTAAGGGGTGAATCGGTAGTGTAAGTATAGGTTTCAAAGACAGCAAAATCAGCACGCAAGACAGGCAACAATAGTTGCCTCAATTCGGCGTTCTCCAAAACCACCTGGGGAGTCCCATTGAGGTTACGTAGTTCCTCCAAAAATGCGGCTTCTGGCAACGTATGGATAGGCGGTTTAAGGGCGGGCAGTTGCGGCGATCGACAACCGGAAGCGAACAGGTGAACGGGTTCCCGATCGTAATGTTTGTTGAGGAAACGGGCCACCTCGAAACAGATTAGCCCACCCATACTGTGACCGAAGAAGGCGAACGGTTTGTCTAGATGAGGCGGAAGAACTAGCGCAATCGCCTCAACGAGCAGTGGAAAACTGGTTAATGGGATCTCCTTTAATCGAGTTCCGCGTCCAGGCAGTTCAATAGCACACGTCTCGACATATTCTGGTAAGCCATCTGGCCAGGTGCGAAATGTAGCAGACCAACCCCCTGCAAAGGTAAAGCAGAACAGGCGCAGGCTGGCTTGGGGATTGGGTTTGAGATATTTTACCCAGGAGTCAAAGGTCGGTGCCATGAAGTAAAACTAGGATTCCCCAGATGCTTTCTCCATTTGCCGACGGAGACTGAGCGGTCGCATATCAGTCCATACGTCCTTGATATAACTTAAACAGTCGTCTTTGGAACCACTTTTACCTGCATCTGTCCAGCCAAGGGCATTTTCGCGATCGACTGGCCAGATAGAATACTGCTGTTCATGGTTCACAACTACTCTGTAAAGTGTTGGATCCTCGCTACTCTCTTGATTCATCTGCTTTTCTATAGAGTATGAATTCACTAGACCTCCTGCATGAATAAAATTCTCGATATAAGCTCTCTCAGATCTTGCTCCGTTTAGGTCGGCTTGTGCCCCCTAAATCCCCCATTCTGGGGGACTTTGAGAAGACTTGCGGTTTCAAAGTCCCCCATTCTGGGGGATTTAGGGGGCGTTCCCGGATTTGTGCAGGAGGTCTACTGTGTAGATTGGTTTGAGGTAAGAAACCCAACGCTCTAAAAATGTTGAGTTTCCTGCTTCAACCCAGCCTACGAAAGCTTAATTCTGTTAGCCCACACTTTGTTACAGAGTGGGTTGTGACCAGGAATACAAGATCTTCTGAGGTATTAGAAAATCCTTAGTACTATAAGATTGTCAGCGATCGCATAGACAAAATCGTTACATAGAGTTACATTACTGAGGTTTGGCACCATTCTCAGTACCCCGCCATCCCGCCCGCAATTCATTGCAGAGCGGGTTGTTGCTAGGACAAGGTTTACATTAGATTCTTCTAACGATTACTGGATTCTTCGGCTTATGAGTTATTATCTTCACAAGATCGGATATTTTTAGGTTACTTCTGATTTACATTCAGAAGCCAATAGGGTTGATTTTCGCTTTTACTCGTCGTCCTGATGAGAGCAATACGAAAGTTCGCTCAGCTACAACAACGATGAATTAGTCATATACGAAAGTAAAAGCTACCTTAACGGAGCCACAAGTAGTTTCTGCTTAACAGAGATATCTAGAGGATGTCAAGGTTATATAGACGTTGCTAGGTTAGCGTAGATGCCGAACCCAAAATTGTATTTCAGGCAGGATGTTCAGGTTGAACCCCTATTCAATTTGTGGGTGGCTTGGGTATTACTGATCCCCCCGGCTACAGCGGCGATGAATCTGGTCGATCGCCATCTGGCTATCATGACCTCATACATCAATTCGCCCCAACTTCATATCCTGGCTTTGAAAAACCTAGCCATGCAGAGCGGCCCTTTCATTGCCCTAGATAGTTCCAGAGTCGATGAAGTGAAGGATCTGTTGCAACACACGCAGGAACGCCACGGACACTTAATCGAGTTTGTCCATGCCGTTAAAGAATTGGAAAATCTCTTGAGTCGCGATGCCAAGGGGTATAGCTTGGAATCGCTTTACGCCAAAGTCCCAGAGATCCTGCAAGGATATGTGGAACTCAGCTACGACCTCAACAACAATCCTACATTCAGATTTTTTGAACAGTTGCTCTACCGCAGCCCCTTTTACGATGTGACGTGTCAAAGTATGGGACTGTCTCAGGTGAAGCACGATCGCAGTCGCCCATTCATTTTCAGTACACCCAGGCTAAAGCAGGAGAACTACGCTCATTTACCGATTCCGTTTGCTCATCCGGGATTGGATGAACTGTTTAAGATGAGGTCAACCCCGCAAGATTATGACTATATTTGCAGTCAGCTAGACGTTGAGATTACGAACCCAGAACTATTCAGATCATTTTTTACTGAAGCACCTCCACCAAGTCAGGAAAAGTATACGGGCGATCGTGTCCGCATTCGGTATTTCGGTCATGCCTGTTTGCTCATTGAGACGCGGGAGGTCAGTATTCTGTTCGATCCGGTCATTAGCTATACTTATGATTCAGATATTCCCCGGTACACCTATCAAGATTTACCCGACTGGATTGATTATGTACTGATCACTCATAGCCATCAAGATCACTGTTTGCCGGAAACATTGATGCAGTTGCGGCATAAAGTCGGTCATATTGTCGTGGGTCGCAACTGTGAAGGTGCGCTGCAAGATCCATCTCTGGGGCTGATGCTGAAATATCTCGGCTTCAAGAATGTGATTGAACTCAGAGAACTGGACGAGATTGAAATTCCCGGAGGGGTGATTGTTGGACTGCCGTTTCTGGGAGAGCATCATGACCTGTTAGTCCGCAGCAAACTGACTTATTTAGTGCGCTTGTTGGATCATTCCATATTGGTACAGGCAGATTCTTGCAGTATCGATCCAGTCTTGTATGACCGCATTCACAATTACACCGGAGATGTCGATCTCATTTTTCTGGGGATGGAATGCGACGGCTCACCGCCTTCCTGGGTTTATGGCCCGTTGTTTAAATCACCTTTACCGAGACCGATGGATCAAAGCCGCCTGGGTCGGGGTTGTAACTATAGGGAGGGGATGCAGTTGGTCGATCGCTTCCATCCTCAGCAGATGTATGTTTACGCCATGGGACAGGAGCCTTGGCTGCAATACATTTTAGGGCTGGAGCTACAAGAGGATGCTAATCCCATGGTTCAATTGCAGCGCTTAATCAGTGAGTGTAAATCCAGAGGGATATCTGCTGAATTCCTGTTTGGGAAAAAAGAGGTTGTGCTATGAGCCAGACCCGATTGCAACAAAACCTGTGGCATTACACAGGAAAAAACTATCAGCCCCATGCCGATTTTTGGAGGGCACAACTCGCCCAACTGGAAGCCCCTTTCCGCCTAGAAGGCACTTTTCTGCTAGAAAGCCCTGTTGAACCGGATGGCTCTTGCTGGAATGTGAAAGAAACCTATCCCTTTGAATTGGATGCCAGTGCGACACAGACCCTTGACACAATCGCCAAACAAGATCTCCTGGCGACCTATATTGTCATTGTTTCAGCGCTGACCTATTTATTCAGTCGCTATACTGGACAGCCCACTATTTTGATTGATTCCCCTGTGCTGGCCGTTCAAGAGTTCGGTGAAGCGATGGGAGAGTCAGTGAGTTTGCTGTTTCAAGTGAATGAAACAACATCTTTAAAGACCTTTATTTCCACCGTTTCCCAAATCGTTTCTCAAAGTTACAGCTATCAAGGTTTCCCGTATCGGGAAATGATTGCCACCGATCAAACCAAAGAGAATCTGGCGACCAATGTCGTCGTGTGGCTGCCGGAGATTCATGGGTCATGTCCTGATCTAAGTCCCTATGACTGGGTAATCGAGATTCACAAAGACTCAGCTCTGCACTTGACCTGGCGCTACAACCCCAGACACTGCGATCGCGCGTTTGTGCAGGGCTTTGCTCAACAGTTACAACATTTATTTTCAGCGTATACGCAACTTGATACCCCTCTGGCTCATCTGGAAATTTTGTCGCCCGCAGAACAAACCAAGCTTGTGCAGGATTGGGCTGTCGGCGATCGTATGGAGCGGCAACCACAAACGATCCATGAACGGTTTGCCGCTCAGGTATTAAAAACGCCAGACAATATTGCCATTCAAACCCCCAGCCGTAGCCTCACTTACCAGGAACTCGACGTTCAAGCCAATCAACTCGCTGATCATCTCCGCACTCAGTACGACATCCAACCGGATGAGCCGATTGGAGTAATGCTGGGGCGTAGCGAATCCTTAATCATTGGCTTGCTGTCCATTCTCAAAGCAGGTGGGACGTATGTGCCCATTGACCCGGACACGTTCAGCGATCGCTTGGAATTTCTCATCCGAGATGCGGCTCCGAAGGTTTTGCTGATGGAGCTAGACAGCCTGCCCCAACTGCAAAATCTGTTGGATATTCCCATGTTTGCGATGGATATCCAGTTGTCCCAACTGAAGCAGATCACCCACCCTCCTGCATCCCTCAGTCAGCCCTCTGACCTGGCGTATATCATCTATACCTCCGGCTCTACAGGCATACCCAAAGGGGTGACAGTAGAACATCACAGCTTTGTCAACATGGCGATCGCCCAAATCGATGCCTTTGATATTCAGCCCAGCGATCGGATCTTGCAGTTTGCCAATTCCTCTTTTGATGCGTCGCTGTCAGAGATATTTATGGCCCTGTTCTCTGGGGCGACGGTGGTTCTCGTAGACAAGGCCACGCTTGTCGATCGCCAGCAGTTCCTCGCTTACCTGGATGCCCAAAAAGTCACAGTTGCGACGTTTCCCCCGGCTTATCTGCGTGCCCTGGAGCAACCGAAGTTTCAGCATCTGCGGGTGATGATTACAGCGGGTGAAACTGCCTATGCACAGGACGCTGATCATTACGCCCAGCAGTTGGACTATTTCAACGCCTACGGCCCAACGGAAACCTCGGTCTGCACAACAATTTACAAATTGGAGGCGGGGCAGCCTGAGCGAGGGGATATCCCCCTCGGTAACCCAATTCCCAACACCGCCGTTTACTTGCTTGACCCCTTGTTGAGACCTGTACCCACGGGAGTCGTAGGTGAGATTTGTGTCGCGGGTCAAGGACTGGCCAGAGGCTATTTACACAACCCGGAGTTGACCGCCAGCAAATTTGTCGAAAATCCGTTCGTACCTGGGGAAAAGCTCTACAGAACCGGGGATCTGGCCAGGAGGCTGGCTAACGGCGAATTGCTCTTTGGGGGACGGCGCGATCGACAAGTTAAAATCCGGGGTTATCGGATTGAATTAGGGGAAATTGAAGCCGCGCTATACCGCATCCCTGGAGTCACCCAGTCCGTAGCCGTGACCAGAACCGCCCATGACAACAACCAGGAAATCCTGGCTTATGTCGTCGCACCAGAGTTGGAAAGTTCCCAGTTGCGGTTCGAGTTGAGTCAGATCCTACCGGACTATATGCTGCCAGTCGCTTTTTTGTTGCTGGAGGAATTCCCGCTGACCCCCAATGGCAAAATCGATTACCGCGCCCTCCCCACTCCTGAGATCGCTTTTGGCAGTTCAGAAGCCAGCTATGATCCACCTACCACCCCGATACAAGCCAGTTTAGCGGCGCTTTGGGCAGAAGTGTTGGGTCTGGAAAAAGTCGGTATCCACGACAATTTTTTTGAGCTTGGGGGGCATTCCCTATTAGCTACCCAACTGGTTTCACGGATCAGGGATGTGTTAGCGGTGGAAATCCCCCAGCGCCACTTATTTGAAACCCCCACGATCGCGGGACTCAGTGCCGTAGTTGAATCGTTGCGCCAAACAGGATCGGAGGTGCCCACCCTGGCGATCGTGCCAATTAACAAAACCGGAACCCTGCCGCTATCCTTCGCCCAGCAACGGATCTGGTTCCTCGACCAACTTGAGGGCAGTAGCGCCACTTACAACATCCCAGCGGACTTGCACCTTCAGGGATCGCTTAATGTTACGGCCTTAGAAATGGCTGTGCAAGAAATTGTTCGACGGCATGAAATCCTGCGAACTAGCTTTGTCTTAATAAATGAGACTGTAGTCAGTGTGATCGCACCGACCTTCAGTGTGACTGTCCCGATAGTGGATTTGCAGAGGTTACCAGAAGAGCAGTCCCATGAGGTGCAACGGTTAGCAAGCATTGAAGAGCAGCGGCCCTTTGACTTGGCATCAGACCCCTTACTGCGCGTCAATTTACTGCGGCTGGCGGAAAAGTCCCATGTGCTCCTGGTGACCCTGCACCATATTGTCTCTGATGGCTGGTCAATCGGGATATTTATCCGAGAAATGGCGGCACTGTATGAAGCCTTCAGTCAAGGAAAACCTTCACCACTGCCGGAGTTAACCATCCAGTATGCAGACTTTGCCCACTGGCAACGGCAGTGGTTGAGCCGGGAAGTGCTAGAAGTGCAAATGAACTACTGGCGACAGCAATTAGCAGGGGCACCGCCGTTGCTAGAGTTGCCCATCGACAGAACCCGCCCACTAGTACAAACCTTCCAAGGAGATATCCAGTATTTTCAGATTGACCGTGCCCTGACACAGAAGTTACAAAGTCTCAGCCAGAAATCAGGGGCAACCTTATTTATGACCTTACTGGCGGCATTCGCCGTCCTACTAGGGCGCTACAGCAATCAAGAAGATATATTGGTTGGTTCGCCGATCGCCAACCGCAACCGTCGGGAAGTAGAGTCGCTAATCGGTTTCTTTGTCAACAGCCTAGTATTGCGTGCCGATTTGCAGGGAAACCCAACGTTCCAACATTTACTGAGTCGGGTGCGGCAGGTTGCAATGGATGCCTATGCACACCAAGATTTGCCATTTGAGCAGTTGGTGGAAGTTTTACAACCAGAGCGTTCCCTCAGCTATAGTCCCCTGTTCCAGGTGATGTTTGTTTTGCATAATACACCAATGGGAAAATTGGAACTTCCAGGTCTGACTCTAACTGCCTTGAAAAATGAGAGCGCAACAGCGAAGTTTGACTTGACACTGGTGATGGAAGAAACAGAAGAGGGGCTGAGTGGAGAATGGGAATACAACACCGACTTATTTGATGCTGCCACAATTGCCCGGATGGCGAGACATTTCCAAAATTTGATTCAGGGAATTGTTGCCAATCCAGAGCAAAGAATTTCAGAATTTTGTTTTTTAGAAGAGGTAGAGCGGCATCAATTACTGGTGGACTGGAATCATACCCAGACTGAGTATTCCCCTGGCCAACGCATACATCAGATGTTTGAAGTGCAGACTAGGAAAACGCCAAATGCGATCGCATTAGCATTTGCAGATGTTCAGAATGCCCAACAGCTAACTTACTGGGAATTGAACGCCCGCGCCAACCAGCTAGCACACTATCTGAAAAAATTGGGAGTGAGACCAGAAGTACTAGTCGGTGTATACATGGAGCGTTCACTAGAGATGGTAGTGACGCTACTTGGTATTCTCAAAACTGGCGGGGCTTATGTACCTTTAGGTCCACAGATGCCCCAAGAACGTTTAGCTTTCATTTTGAAAGATGCCCAGGTATCCGTATTGTTGACTCAGGAAAGGTTACAAGCTGGGTTACCCAACTATGGCAAACATCTGGTCTGTTTGGATACAGTTTGGCAGACAATTAACCAGGAGAGTCAGGAAAATCCGGTTAGTGGTGTAACAGCCGCAAATTTGGCTTACGCGATTTACACCTCCGGATCTACAGGAAAGCCCAAGGGTGTTGCAGTCACCCATGAATCTGTCACCAACTTCTTGAATTCGATAAAACAGCAGCCAGGTTTGACAGACCAAGATATTTTGCTGGCAGTTACTACCGTAACTTTTGATATTGCAGGGCTGGAACTTTTCTTACCCCTAATTGTAGGAGCGAAATTAGCCTTGACCAGCGATGAAGAGGCTGTTGATGGAGCAAGATTGTTAGAGAAGTTAGTTAAATCTCAGCCTACTGTTATGCAAGCCACTCCAGCTACATGGCGAATGCTTGAAGCGGCTGGGTGGGAAGTTTCCCCTCAATTGAAAATTCTTTGTGGGGGTGAAGCTTTACCTCAAGCACTTGCTGATCAGTTGCTAGAAAAAGCAGCCTCTGTTTGGAACTTATATGGCCCCACTGAAGCCACTATCTGGTCAACTATCCACAGCGTCAGCCGTCCGGTTAAGCCCAGCAGAGTGAACCTAGAGCCTATTGGTCGTCCTATTGCGAACACACAGATTTACATTCTTGACCGTAATCTCCAACCAGTTCCAGTTGGAGTTAGAGGTGAACTATACATTGGTGGGGCTGGCTTGGCAAGAGGTTACCTCAACCGCCCAGATTTGACGGCTGAAAAATTTATTCCCAACCCTTTTAGCCCAGAACCGGGAAGTCGTCTCTATAAAACTGGAGATTTAGCCCGCTATCTGAGTGACAGCACGATTGAATTTCTCGGTCGAATTGATCATCAGGTGAAGTTGAAGGGGTTTCGCGTTGAACTGGGAGAAATTGAGGCGGTGCTGAGACAGCATCCCCAGGTGCGAGAAACTGTAGTGATTCTCCGGGAAGACCAACCCGGTGACAAGCGACTGCTAGCCTATATTGTTACAGACTCAGAATCAATTGACACCAGCGAAATTCGCCGCTTCTTAAGTGAGAAACTGCCCGGTTATATGCTGCCTAGTGCCTTTGTGCAGATGGAAGCCTTGCCCCTAACCCCCAATGGAAAATGCGATCGCCACGCTTTGCCAGCACCCGATGCATCGGTAAATTTAGCAACTCGCTTTGTTGCACCTAGGACTCCTACAGAAAAGATTCTGGCTGACATCTGGGCAAAAGTCCTGAGATTGGCGCAGGTCAGTATCTATAACAACTTCTTTGAACTCGGTGGAGATTCCATTGTCAGCATTCAAGTCATTGCCCAAGCTCACCAAGCAGGGCTACAACTGACGCTCAAGCAGCTATTTCAGCATCAGACCATCGCTGAGTTAGCCTCTGTGCTAGATACAACTATTTCTGCTCCATCTCAACAGGCGATCGTCACTGATCCAGTGCCACTTATTGATCGCTTTGAGTCTGCCGATGCTGGGGATTATAAGCCTTCAGACTTCCCGCTTGCAAAATTGGATGAGGAAAAGTTAAAAAAAATATCCTCTCTATTCAATTAAGTTCAATGTCAACTATCCGGTTCTAATGGGGTACAGCGATGGTGGTCTTCTGGAGGTTTTGAGATGAAGAATGTTGAGGATATATACACTCTTTCACCCATGCAGCAGGGTATACTCTTTCACTCGCTGTACGCTCCAGCATCGGGAGTTTATTTCCAGCAACAGTGCTGTACGCTGCACGGGAACTTAAATATTTTGGCGTTTAAGCAGGCATGGCAGCAAGTGATCGTTCGTCATCCGATTTTGCGTACCGCCTTTGTTTGGGATGGTTTAGACGAACCGCACCAAGTTGTATGTAAGTCAGTAAATTTACCTTGGTTTGAAAGCGACTGGCAAAGTCTGACTCCGCCTGAACAACAACAGCAATTAGAGGCTTTATTACAGAGCGATCGCACCAAGGGATTTGAACTGAATCAGGCTCCCCTAATGCGCTGCACTTTGATTCAGATTGCTCCAGAGACTTTCCACTTTGTTTGGAGCCATCATCACCTGCTGCTTGATGGCTGGTGCTATCCGATCGTCTTTAAAGAAATCTTGTCTTTATATGATTCTTTCTGCAAAGGCAGTGACTTGTACCTAGAAACTCCCCGTCCCTACCGAGATTACATCGCCTGGTTGCAGCAGCAAGACCTCTCTCAAGCACAAGTATTTTGGCATCAAACCCTTAAGGGGTTGACCGCACCTACTCCTTTGGTTGTAGATAAAGCTGGGGGCAAGGGAACTACTCAACAGCCAACGATCCACGACCAGCAACATCTTCGCTTATCCGCAACAGAAACTGCTGCGATACAGTCTTTTGCACAACAACATCATTTGACACTAAACACTTTAGTACAAGGAGTTTGGGCACTACTGCTGTATCGTTATAGTCGGGAATCAGATGTAGTTTTTGGTGCCACCGTCTCCGGTCGTCCTCCTGTCCTCATGGGAGTGGAATCGATAGTAGGGCTGTTTATTAACACCCTGCCCGTGCGGGTTCAAGTCTCGGCCTCCGCGAACCTACTGCCTTGGCTGCGTGAGTTGCAAGCACAGCAAGTAGAACAGTTGCAATATTCATACAGTCAAATGGTTGAAATTCAAGGTGTTAGTGAAGTACCACGAGGAATGCCCTTATTTGAAAGCATTGTGGTATTTGAAAACTACCCAGTAGATACTTCTTTGCAACAATTGGATAGCAGTTTAGCAATTAGTAATTTTCGGACTTTCGATCAAACGAATTATCCCTTAACGGTGGTAGCGGAACCTGGTTCAGAATTTTCTGTACGCATTGGCTACGATACTAACAGCTTCGAGCCAGAAACGATACACCGAATGTTGGGTCACTTTCAAACCTTGCTTTTAGGAATGGTAGCAAATCCACAAGCAAGTTTGTGTGAATTACCGCTGCTAACGCCTCAGGAGCAACAGCAGTTGCTTTTTGAGTGGAATGATACGCAGACAGATTACCCCCAAGATAAGTGCATCCACCAGTTGTTTGAAGAACAGGTAGAGAGAACTCCTGATATAGTCGCGGTAGTGTTTGAAGAGGAGCAACTGACCTATCGAGAATTGAACGCTCGTGCCAACCAACTGGCGCACTACATACAAACCTTGGGAGTTGAAGCGGAGGTGTTGGTGGGTATCTGTGTAGAACGTTCAATTGAGATGGTAGTGGGCTTGTTGGGAATCCTCAAGGCGGGTGGGGCTTATGTGCCTCTAGACCCCACTTATCCTCAGAAGCGATTGGCTTATATGCTGGAGGATTCCCAGGTTTCAGTTTTATTAACACAGGATAGATTAGTAGCTAGCTTACCCAGAAATCAATCCCGTGTAATCCGTTTAGATGCCGATTGGTCAATCATCTCCACTGAAAATCACCAAAACTTAATGAGTGGTGTTTCCTCTAAAAACTTGGCTTATGTAATTTTTACATCGGGGTCTACTGGAAAACCAAAAGGAACAGCGATCTCCCATCAAGGACTGATAAATTACTTGTACTGGTCTACTCAGACCTATGCAGTAGCACAAGGGAATGGCGTTCCTGTTAACTCTTCGATTAGCTTTGATTCAACGATTACTAGTTTATTCTCTCCCTTATTGGTAGGGCAGAAGGTCGTCATGCTACCAGAGAATGAACAAATAGAGGTTTTGTGTACCGCCTTGAACTCTAACAGTCATTTCAGCTTTGTCAAACTGACTCCTGCTCATCTGGATATTCTCAGCCAATTGTTAACTGCTGATGTTGGGGGTCAAACGAAGTTGTTGATTGTTGGTGGTGAAGCGCTGTTGGGGGACAGTCTCTCATTTTGGCACAATTACGCGCCTCACACCAGAATAATTAACGAATACGGACCCACAGAGACCGTGGTGGGTTGTTGCGTTTATGAGGTGACCCCTCAGACCCCACGATCGAGTGCAGTGCCCATTGGTCGTCCTATTGCCAATACCCAGCTTTATATACTGGATTCCTTTCTCCAACCAGTCCCCATCTCAGTTGTCGGCGAACTGCACATTGGCGGTGTCGGTTTAGCCAGGGGGTATCTCAACCGCCCGGATTTGACGGCTGAGAAATTCATTCCCCATCCTTTTAGCCCAGAACCGGGAAGCCGCCTCTATAAAACGGGTGATTTAGCCCGCTACCTCAGTGACGGCACGATTGAATTTCTCGGTCGGATGGATCACCAGGTGAAGTTGAGGGGGTTCCGGATCGAATTGGGAGAAATTGAGGCGGTGCTGAGACAAGATCCCCAAATCCGGGAAGCTGTGGTGATCCTCCGAGAAGATCAACCCGGTGACAAGCGCTTGGTAGCCTATATTGTTGCCAGCACAGAATCAATCGACACCCGGGAAGTGAGTCGCTTCCTGAAGGAGAAACTACCCGATTACATGGTGCCTAGTGCCTTTGTGCAGTTGGCAGCTCTGCCCCTGACTGCTAACGGAAAATGTGATCGCCGCGCCCTGCCAGCACCCCAAGCATCCGTCAATTTAATCGTTGACTCTGTTCCCTCTACATCTGCGGAAAAGGCATTAGCTCCCATCTGGGCTGAAGTGCTCCACTTAGAACAAGTGGGTATCCATGACAATTTCTTTGAACTCGGAGGACATTCCCTGTTAGCCACCCAACTGATTTCTCGCATCCGGGACGCTTTCTCCCTGGATGTGCCTCTGCGCCACTTGTTTGAGTCTCCCACAGTCGCAGAACTAGCCAGGGTCATAGAACAGCTACAAGTCCAGGATGAAAAACTGCAAACATCTGCGATCGTGCCTCTCTCGCGGGAGACTCGCCGCATGAAACGTTCTTTACTGATGGATGAGGAGCGACAATAGGGGGTTAATAGAGAGAAAAATTCGATCCATGCTGCAATGATGATCACGGGAACACCCAGGAGAGGTTTTCATGAAACAGACCAACGATTTTCTAGCGGTCAGTGAGAATAATTTTGGTACGATCGAAGAGGATGTCTTCGTATTTCCGGCATCTTTTGCTCAACAGCGCTTGTGGTTTCTCAGCCAACTTCAGGAGGGTAGTGTTGTCTATAACATTCCATCTGCGTTGCAGTTAACCGGGGTGCTGAACCTGGCAGCACTCAAGCAAGCGCTGACTGAAATCGTTCAACGCCACGAAGTCCTGCGTACTCACTTCCAACTCCACGACGGCTCCTTAGTCCAACTCATCTCTCCCACCGCTGACTTTGACCTGACTCTGGTGGACTTGCGATCTCTCCCCTCAGCAGAACAAGCCCAACACGTCCAAGACTTCGCCTTCCAGTCAGCCCAGGCTCCCTTTGACCTTGCAACTGGATCTTTAGTCCGGGTCAGCCTCCTGCAACTGGCTGAACACTCCCATGTCCTCCTGGTGACCCTGCATCATATCGTCTCCGATGCCTGGTCTACCAGCATCTTCATTCGAGAAGTGGCTGCCCTCTATGCCGCCTTTTTACAAGGACAGCCCTCCCCCTTGGATCCCTTACCCATCCAATACGCAGACTTTGCTCACTGGCAACGCCAGTCCTTAAGCGGCGACATACTCACCACCCAACTCGCCTACTGGCAACACCAACTCGCAGGCGCTCCCCCCCTTTTAGAATTACCCAGCGACAGAACTCGTCCCGCGGTGCAACGCTTTGCGGGCGGCACAGAGCAATTTCAACTCGACTCTCCCCTGAGTCAGCAACTCGTAGCCCTGTCCCAGTCAGCCGGGACTACGCTCTTCATGACCTTGCTCGCCGCCTTTGCCACGCTCCTCGCCCGCTCTAGTCACCAGGACGATATCGTCATCGGGTCTCCGATCGCCAATCGCACTCGTCGAGAACTGGAGCTACTGATTGGCTTCTTTGTCAACACCCTGGTGCTGCGCCTGCCCCTGCAAAGCAACCCCACCTTCCTAGAACTGTTGCAGCGGGTGAAGCAGGTGGCGATGGAGGCGTATGCCCATCAAGACCTGCCTTTTGAACAACTGGTGGAAGCCTTGCAACCCGAGCGCTCCCTCAGCCACACGCCCCTGTTTCAGGTGATGTTTGCTTGGCAAAATGCCCCGATGGGTCAACTGGAACTACCTGGTTTGACGCTCGAACTTTTAGACATTGCCAATGTCACCGCCAAGTTTGATTTGCTGTTGTCGATGGCAGAAACAGAAGCGGGGTTGACTGGAGTCTGGGAGTACAACAGTGATTTGTTTGATGCCAGCACTATCCGCCGCCTGAGCGGGCATTTTCAAACCTTGCTGCAGGCGATCGTTACTCATCCAGAACACCCCATTGCTACCTTACCCTTGCTGCCGCCGTCAGAGCGTCAGCAAGTGGTGGAGCAGTGGAATCAGACGCAGGTGGAGTATTCACAAGCCTGCATTCACCACTTGTTTGAAATGCAGGTGGAGCGCACGCCAGATGCAGTAGCAGCAGTATTTGAGCAGCACCAGTTAACCTACCGCCAACTGAATCAGCGAGCGAATCAACTGGCGCACTATTTGCAGTCGTTGGGAGTGGGAGCAGAGGGGTTAGTGGGGATTTGTTTGGAACGCTCTCTAGAGATGTTGGTAGCGGTGCTGGGCGTGCTCAAGGCAGGGGGCGCTTATGTCCCGTTAGACCCGGCTTACCCAGCAGAGCGGTTGGCAGTGATGCTGGAGGACACCCCGATAGCGGTGTTGTTGACGGACTCCACGCTGGCTGTGAAGCTCCCATCTCAGTCCGGGTCGGTGGTGTGTGTGGAGCAAGTGTGGCGGGAGTTAGCCCAACTCTCGCAGGCGAATCCGACCTCTGGGGTGCAATTAGACAACCTCATCTATGTCATTTTTACCTCTGGCTCTACGGGTAGACCGAAAGGAGTCATGAATACCCACCGTGGGATTTGCAACCGCTTGCTCTGGATGCAGGAAACTTACCCATTAGCCTCCCACGATCGCGTTCTCCAGAAAACTCCCTACAGTTTCGACGTGTCGGTCTGGGAGCTATTTTGGCCGTTGTTGACCGGGGCGTGTTTGGTGTTATGCAAACCCGAAGGACACAAAGACAGTGCTTATCTGCTACAGCTAATCCAGGAGCAGCAGATCACGACCTTGCACTTCGTTCCCTCCATGCTGCAAGCTTTTCTGGGAGTGTCAGGGCTGAATGCTTGTCATTGCTTAAAACGAGTTTTTTGCAGTGGCGAATCGCTTCCTTTTCAACTTCAAGAGCGTTTCTTTGCCCATTTGAGTTGCGAACTGCATAATCTTTACGGTCCCACAGAAGCTGCGATCGACGTGACCTTCTGGCAATGTCAACGGGACAGTGTGCAGCCAATTGTATCGTTGGGCTATCCGATTAGTAATATCCAACTTTACATTCTCGATCACTATCTCCAATCTGTGCCGATCGGTATTCCAGGTGAACTGCACATCGGCGGTGTTGGTTTAGCCAGGGGGTATCTCAACCGCCCGGATTTGACGGCTGAGAAATTCATTCCCCATCCTTTTAGCCCAGAACCGGGAAGCCGCCTCTATAAAACGGGTGATTTAGCCCGCTACCTCAGTGACGGCACGATTGAATTTCTCGGTCGGATGGATCACCAGGTGAAGTTGAGGGGGTTCCGGATCGAATTGGGAGAAATTGAGGCGGTGCTGAGACAAGATCCCCAAATCCGGGAAGCTGTGGTGATCCTCCGAGAAGATCAACCCGGTGACAAGCGCTTGGTAGCCTATATTGTTGCCAGCACAGAATCAATCGACACCCGGGAAGTGAGTCGCTTCCTGAAGGAGAAACTACCCGATTACATGGTGCCTAGTGCCTTTGTGCAGTTGGCAGCTCTGCCCCTGACTGCTAACGGAAAATGTGATCGCCGCGCCCTGCCAGCACCCCAGGCATCCATCAATTCAGCAACTCGCTTTGTTCTACCCTCTACTTCTACAGAAAAGATTTTAGCCGCCATCTGGGCTCAAGCATTGGGGTTGACGGAGGTCGGTATTTACGACAACTTTTTTGAGTTGGGTGGAGATTCCATCAAGGCAATCCAGGTAGTATCCCGTTTAGCCCAACACAACCTGAGAATCAAAGAAAGACACCTGTTTCAGTT
The DNA here is from genome assembly GCF_003003695.1 of Phormidesmis priestleyi ULC007. Taxonomy (NCBI): domain Bacteria; kingdom Bacillati; phylum Cyanobacteriota; class Cyanophyceae; order Leptolyngbyales; family Leptolyngbyaceae; genus Phormidesmis; species Phormidesmis priestleyi. The sequence goes on along the minus strand of NZ_PVWG01000025.1, from coordinate 20,557 downwards.
CCCAACCATCGCCGAACTCGTGCAACAAGCGGTTTTGCACGAAAATCAAGCTGACCAGAGAATCGTATTAGGGATTGTACCCCTAACCCCAATTCAACTCAGATTTCTCTCAACTTACCCCGGTAAGAAACATCATTTTAATCAGTCTATTATGCTCGCCACTGCGGAGCGATGGAATGTGGATGCCCTACGCTGCGTTGTTCGACAGATTCAGTGCCATCATGATGCACTCCGGTTGCGATTCAGGACGATCGATGAGGCGATCGTCCAGGAGTGTGCAGACGTTGAGCATTGTTTTGATTTAGAAGTTATTGATTTAGTAGGGCAAGTGGATGCCATCCATCGGCTAGAGACAGAAGCCGATCGAGTTCAATCTAGCATGGATCTAGATCACGGTCCTTTGATCAGGTTTATGCTCTTCCATCTGGATCAAGGAGACAGACTGTTAATGGCTGCTCACCATTTAGTGATAGATGGGGTCTCCTGGCGGATTTTACTGGAGGATCTAGCCCAGGGGTATGATCAAGCGTGTGCGGGTTCGGAAATCAGATTTCCTGCTAAAACTGACTCTTATCAGCGATGGTCAATGACGCTGCAAGAATATAGCACCAGTCAACTATTACAACAAGAAGTAGAGTATTGGCAGCACCTGACCAACACAGTGGTGGATACTTTTACAATCGATGTTCCTGAAGGGGAAAATCTAGTTCGGGATAGTTGCACCCTGGACTTTGCTTTAACTCCAGAGGAAACAGACTCCCTACTGAAGAAAGTTCACCGTCCTTATAATACCGAAATTAATGACATCTTACTGACTGCTCTGGCTCACGCCCTCCATAGGTGGTGTGGATATCGGAGCTTTTTGATTGATTTGGAGGGACATGGACGAGTAGATGATATTGATGGGGTAGATGTCTGCCGGACTGTAGGCTGGTTTACCAGTATTTACCCTGTCTTGCTCGATTTAGGTTCTACTAGCGATTTGGGATACCAAATCAAGTCCATTAAAGAAATGCTGCGACAAATTCCTCACAAAGGGATCGGTTATGGGATCTGGTGCTACTTAATACTAAACGAGCAAGAACGAAATGCTTGGATTGATCAACAATCTGCCATTTTGTTCAACTATTTGGGGCGTATCGACGAAGATATTCGCTTCAGTCGATTTGATTTGGCGGAAGAGCCATGCGGTAATTTGATTGATCCCGAATCTGCACGAACACACGAATTGGAATTTTCGGGATTTGTTCATGAAGGGAAACTGAGATTTTCAGTTACTTTCAGTACTGACCGATTTCATTTGCAGACTATTCAAAGACTTTTAGAGAATTACGAGCAGGCGTTGAAAGAGATCGTTGAGCATTGTCAGCAGCAACAGACGATCGAACTCACCCCTGCTGATTTAACCTACGACAATTTAAGTTTGGAAGAGTTTGAGGAAATTTTTACCGAGGAATAATGAGATGAATAATCAAGGTAAAGTTCAAAGTGTCAGCACAGGTAAGGAAAATTTAAAGGATTTGTATCCATTGACTCCCATGCAAGCGGGAATGCTGTTTCATTCGCTCTACGACGAAAGTCTGGGTACTTTTCTAGAGCAGATTTTCTGTTCAATTACGGGTGATTTTCATATTGATCTGTTTGAGAAAAGTTGGAACGAGCTGTTTAAACAAAATGACATTTTTAGAACTATTCTAATTCCTCAAAAAGCGTCCCAACCCTTACAAATGGTTTTAAGGGAATGCCAGATAATTTTTCACTATGAAGATATTCAGCATCTGACAGGGAAACAACAAGAAGATTTTTTGAAAACCTATCAACAGAAAGACCGAAAAACAGGATTTAAGTTAGATCGAGATTTACTGATGCGGGTTGCGGTTTTTCAGACGCACCCCGATGCTTATGAAATCGTCTGGACGTATCATCACATTCTTTTAGATGGGTGGTCTTCTGGTCTGATGCTAGGACAACTCATTGACACCTATAAGGCACTCGTTGATGGTAAGCGTCCAAATCCTGGTAGTGCCCCACCTTATAGCGACTTTATTCGCTGGTTAAAACAGCAAAATACCGAGGCGGCACAGCAGTACTGGAAGCAGTATTTGCAGGGGTATACCGATCCAGTGAGGATGCCAAGAAGTCAGTTTGCAGCAACGGGGTATCAATTATCTACATTTACTTTTACGCTAGACGAACAATCGACCAGCCAGTTAGAGCAGTTGGCTCGTCAATATCAGGTTACTCTGAACAGTCTAGTTCAAAGTATGTGGGCAGTCTTGTTAGCCCACTATCATGATGCTGATGACGTTATTTTTGGCTCTACAATATCGGGTCGCCCTCCTGAAATTAGGGGCATTGAGCAGATGCTTGGTTTGTTCATCAATACGGTTCCGGTGCGGGTTCGTTTGACATCGCAATTAACATTTGCTCAATTAATGGAGCAGATTCAAAACGATGCGATCGCCAGCATGGAACACAGCTATTATTCATTAGCAGATATCCAGGCATTGAGTGAGCATCGGTCGAGCCTGATTGACCATCTGATTGTCTTTCAAAACTATCCTGCCCACGATCGCGTACGTGAAGCATTAGAAACGACTCATTATGGATTTACAATTGAAAAAGTTCAGGTTGTAGAACAAAGCAATTATGACTTCTCGGTAGTTGTAACTCCAGGAAATCAACTCCAATTCCGGTTTTTATACAATGCAAACGTTTTTAGTCCGGCTTATCTCCAACGCCTTGAGAGCCATCTGAGCAATATCATCAAAGCGGTGCTGCAATTCCCGGAAATTGCGATCGCTGATATTCAACTCCTGAGCGATCGCGAAAGCCACCTGCTACTATCAGAATTTAATGCGACTAAAACGGTTCGTGAGCCAGAAAAAACCATCGTTGACTTGATTGAACAACAGACCAATCACACTCCAGATGCAATAGCCGTACAGTTTGCTGACAAAAAACTCAGCTATCGGGAACTGGGTATCACCGCTGACAAAATCGCAGCTTACCTGATGACACAAACCCAGGTGCAACCCGGTGAACCGATCGCAATTCTGCTTTCGCCGTCCGAACAATTCGTGATTGCGGTACTGGCTGTGATCAAAGCGGGATGCGGATTTATGGCCCTGGATCCGAAAGCCCCCATAGAACGAAATCTGGCAATGATCAGCGAATCTGGGAGCAAAGTCGCGATCGTCGATGAGAGATTCAGTACCGAACTGAAAAACTTTTCTGGCACCGTGGTTGTCATCGAAAATCTAGATCTGCTTGAACCACTTTCAACAAACCATTTGCCATCCCCGGCCGACCTGGCTTATATCATCTTTACATCGGGTTCAACTGGCAACCCAAAAGGCATCGCAGTCAATCATTCCAGTCTCTTTAACTACATTCAGTGGTGTGCCAATTTCTACTTCCGGGGGCGAAATTTGGGAACCATGCCCCTGTTTACCTCTCCGGCTTTCGATCTAACGATCACCAGTCTCTTCTGTCCTTTGGTTCTCGGCAAGACAGTCGTAGTAGTGGACAGAGAAGAAATTGACCAAACCCTCAGACAGATTATCGACCTGGAAAACCAAATCGATACTATCAAACTGACACCCGCTCATATTTCAGCCTTAAAACAATTAGAAGCAAAGCAAACTGCGATTCAATTAGCCATTGTGGGTGGCGAGGAGTTGAAAAAAGAGCAAGTCGAAACATTACTGGCTCTCAATCCGAATATGGAAATCTATAACGAATATGGCCCAGCAGAAGCAACTGTCGGATGTATTGTCGATCGAGTAACAGAACCAGATCACATCACGATCGGTCAACCCATAGACAATACCAGAGTCTACATTCTCAATAGTCATCTTCAGCCTGTCCCGATTGGCTGTGTGGGTGAAATTTATATTGCGGGTTCCTGTTTAGCCGATGGTTATTGGACAAACCCTGCCTTGAGTGCAGCAAAATTTATTGCACATCCCCTAGAGCCAACCAGTAAGCTTTACCGCTCAGGAGATTTGGGCAAATGGTTGGAAACTGGAACAATGATCTACCTGGGTCGAAAAGACGATCAGGTGAAAATTAGAGGACACCGCGTAGAGTTGGGTGAAGTGGAGGGTTTGCTCAAGCAGCACCCCGGCGTTGAAGAGGCGGTTGTGGCGACCCGTGAACTCCCAGACCAGGAGCAGGAATTAAAGGCTTATCTCATCCCTGATTCTGGACGGGCACCCCTGCTACGACGGTTAGTTAGGCTGATCGCAGAGGATCCCAATCTTCAAAATCAGTTACACTCGTTGCCCAATGGCTTACAGATGTTTGGCATGAATCGGAAAGAAATCGATTACCTATATCAGGAGATCTTTGAGGAAGAGAATTACCTGGCACATGGAATTACCGTTAGCAATGGTGACATTGTTTTCGATGTGGGAGCCAACATTGGTATGTTTTCACTGTTAATCCATCAGCAGTATCCCGAAGCACAAATTTACGCTTTTGAACCGATTCCTCCAGTCTATGCAACCTTGAGTAAAAACTCTATCCTTTATGGTGAAAAGATTCATTGCTATCCCTTTAGCCTCTCCTGTGAAGAAACTCAGCAAACGTTTACGTATTACCCCACGAATACTGTGATGTCAGGTCGATATGGGGATACTGAGGACGATCGAACAATCGTGTCATCATTTATCCTGAACAACGAGAAAGTCAAAGGGTCAAATGGAGTACTCTCAACCGAAGAGGAACTGGATGACAGCATGCGATCTCTTTCCCAAACTGTTCATCTCAGACGGCTATCCTCAGTTCTGCGAGAGTTAGATATCAGTCACGTCGATCTGTTGAAGATTGATGTTGAAAAAAGTGAACTAGATGTTCTGGATGGTATTGATGCAGAGGACTGGCAAAAAATTAAGCAACTGATTGTGGAAGTTCACGACATCGACGGGCGGTTAGAACACGTTAAAGCCCGTTTAGCCAGATACGGATTTCAAGTTCAGGTTGCCCAAGACAACCTCCTCAAAGGCACCAACCTTTATAAAATCTATGGACATAGAGTCCAAAGCCAAATGTCCAACACGGCTACCCAATCTCAGCAGGAGAAAGCAGCGGAGCAGTGGGGACAGGTGGAAACGTTAGTCAAGAGTATTCGGGCTTTTCTTGACGACCAACTACCACAATACCTAATTCCAAGTGATTTCCAATTAGTAGATCAGTTCCCCTTAACTCATAACGGCAAACTTGACCGCAAAGCTCTGTTGCAACAAGCAGGACTCACTGGGAAGCAAAATCAAGCCTATGAACTGCCCAGGAGCCGTGTAGAAAAAGTTTTAGCTGAGATTTGGCAGGATTTACTGGGTGTTAAAAGTATAGGGGTGGACGATGATTTCTTTGTGCTTGGCGGTCACAGTTTAAAGGCATTGACGCTGCTTTCCCGAATTCGCAAATCTCTGGGCATCGAAATCGCCCTCAAGTCTGTCTTTGAATTTTCCACAATTCGCACCCTCGGTAACTATCTCGGTAGCTATATCGCCACGATCGGGCCTGATCAGAATATCATTATTGGCAAAGAACAGATGATCTTGCTCAGTACCGAACGCGAGAAACCCCTCTTTGCTTTACCCACTGTGTTGGGTTATGGAATCGCGTTTAAGGGACTGGCTCAACAGCTTAAGTTTCACTCAGTCTACGGCTTAGACTTTATTGAAGACAACAATCCTGTCGCCCGCTACATAGAATTGCTGGAAAAGGCGCAACCGGAGGGTTCCTACGTCTTATTGGGGTATTGTGGCGGCGGTAATTTGGCTTTTGAATTAGCAAAAGGATTAGAGCAACGCGATCGTCACGTTTCAGACATCATTATGTTGGATTCCGTGCCCCGATTTTGCCAACGCAATGACAGCGAGGCGATGATTCAAGAGCAAGTTGATGCAGAAATCGGCTACTACTCTACGTTTGTTCAAGAAGACAAAGATTTAAACCAGTTGTTCAACAACCCACACTTCAAAGAGAAACTCAGGACGAAAATGACGGCTTACCTGCGCTACTCAAATCATGTCATCAATAATGGACAAATAGCAGCCAATATTCATTTGATTTGTTCGCAAGAGAATCAGCCAATCTCCAATAACCTGGATAGCTGGGTTAACATCACTACAGGGAAGGTATCGGTTTACGAGGGCTTGGGCAATCACGGGGATATGCTCGTCAATGAATACTTATACCATAACGCCCACGTGATGAATGAAATTCTGGAGCAGACTCTCCAGAATTAACAATGTAGTTCTTAAGCAGTATCAATGAACGACTCCGCCGCAAGCGGACGGGGTATCAAACAGCCCTTTTTTAATTAGACACTTACGCCCCAAGGGGCGGGGAATCTACCCTCTACGAGATTGAAGTACCTAGTTTTCAAGAGGATCGAGACCTGATAAAGTGCAAGAAAAATTGCTATAGCAATCCTATTTCAGTTGTGAAAGTGGGGCAGGCTTCTAGCCTGTACGGGCAAGATGCCCATCCCACAATTCATTTAGGATTGCTATATAAACCTCTAAAACCCTTGATGTAAAATAAAATAAAATTGACAATTTAGTGGAAGGATTTTTATGCAAAACCCCTCTGAACCATTGCCAAGCCTACCTGCTGCCGCTGCTCCTGAAGCCAAGAGTATCTTTGAAAGCGAAACCTTTTGGGGAGCCATTTCGAGCGCTGCCGTCGCGATCGCCCCGGCCATCACCAGCCTACTGGACGAGTTGCTCAGGACGGGGAAAATTTCTCCTTTCACCATGCTCAAAATTCCAATTTTGCTGGCCACTACAGGCATCACCATCATGGGCCGGATAGAGGCGGAAACTCCAGTCTACACACCCGCTGGTTTGCCTGGTCCTGACAAGCCAGCGGATCCAACTCAGGCTAAAAGCATCTTTGAAAGCAAAACTTTCTGGGGTGCCGTTTCCACCGCTGTCGTAGCCATCTCCCCAACCCTTATCGATTTACTCGACGAGTTGCAGAAGACTGGCAAAATTGATCCCGGTAAGATATTCCACATTTCAGTGGTACTGGCGACTACGGGCTTAACAATTATGGGGCGAATCGGAGCGGATATCCCAGTCCACACACCCCCAGGATTTCCTGGCCCTGACAGGCCCGTATCTAGTTAGAAAATGGCAGGAGGCGATGTTCACGATTCCCAAGTGCTGGCGTTGCTTTGGTAATCTTCCACTGGAAGCAGCCGCCAGCTAGTATCTCGTGAGAGTTCCAAAACGAACTGATGATAGTTCACCAAACTTTGTCGATGTCCCACACTGATAAAGGTTGTTCCTGTTTGGCGCAACTGCTGATAGAGACTATCCTCGTTGTTTAAATCCAGGGCGCTCGTTGCCTCATCTAAAATGATATAACGAGGCCGAGTGACCAGGGTTCGTGCAAAGGCGAGGCGCTGTTGCTCGCCTAAAGACAAAACATTTTCCCAGTAGGCTTCGGCATCAAAACCACCGACTCTTGCAGGCAGGTCTTGAAGGTTGACTTGTTGCAGAACTTGTTCCAGTTCCGGATCTGTAACCCCTTGACGATTTCTATTCGGGTATAAAAGCTGCTGGCGCAGGGTTCCCAAAATCATGTAAGGGCGTTGAGGCAAAAATAATATCTCTTCCAGGTTTGGCCGCAGCAGACGACCTGTACCTGCATTCCATAACCCCGCGATCGCCCGTAACAGCGAACTTTTGCCACAGCCACTAGGGCCGACGATCAGTAATCCCACCCCAGGAGTCACTGAGACTGACAAATCTTGGATTAAAACCCGCTCATAGTTGGGAGTTTGCAGGCTGACATTTTCGAGCGCGAGACGGTCTGCTTCCACCGTTTCAATTGTACTGACTGGTTGCTGTTGGCTCTTGGTTGCGTCTAAAGTATCTAAGAAAGCAGATAAACGATTCGCAAGAGTCACAAATTGACCTAAATTACCAAATTGTTGCACAATCACTGATAGCGCACCCGCATACTGAGCACAAGCAATGCTGGCTTGAGACACTTCTCCTAATTCAATCTGACCGTAAAAATATAAGGGTGCTACCGTCACAAACGGAAATACATAGAGAAAAGACTGATAGCCGATCGCAAATAATTCTAGACTCTGCTGCGAACCAATCAAACTCTCAGAATTTTGAATCACGTTAGTAAATTTCTGATTGATTAACCGCGCTTCCTGGGCTTCGCCTTGAAAAAAAGCAATCGATTCAGCATTGTTGCGAAAATGAGTTAGGCAATAGCTGTAGTTGGCTTCGCTTTCAAGTTTGTCGGCATCAATCTTCGTCATTTGTTGACTCAGAAAAATGATGAAAACGTTACCCAAGATGGAATAAGCAATCAGCCCCAGCGCGGCTAAGGGAAAAATTGACCAAATAATTCCCAGAAATGCAATGATCTCAATAACTTTGGCAATCACCACGATCGCAATTTCGAGGGTCATGCTGGGAATTGGCTCAATTTCCTGGGATATCCGCTGATCGGGATTTTCAATTTCCGACTGAAAATTAATTTGATAATAAGACCGATCCTGAAAATACTTGTTTGAGATGTAATTAGTAAGCGATTTATACCAGTCAAGCGCGAGGATTTTTCTTAAGTATTGAGAAAAAGCCAGAATTGGTGTCATCGCTAAAAACAGACTGGCATAAATCAACAACAGGACAAAGAAGGTTGTAAAATCCTTCTGTTCAAGTACATCTATCAAATCTCTATTGACATAGCTACCGTAGGCATTGATGACATTGAACAAAACCAGCAAAAACAGCAGTAGAGCCAAAATCGACCAAGACCACAACAGTTCTAGAAAGCTCCTACTCGCTTCATTATCTAGTCTATTGACAACTTCATTGCCCGCTTCATCGACCTCTTTGTTGAATGGATACCAGTAAGGTTTAGCTATGGCTAAAAATTGCTGCCAGAACTCACTTTCAAATACATTCATCCTTTTCCTCTCTCCTGTTTTCTTCCCTCTGTTTTCTTCCCTCTTCTCTCCTTATCCCTTCCCTCCTTACCCCTATAAATTTAGCTCCACAGTGATTTGCGCTTTAGTCATTTCGACCTCATCTGCAAGGTTCAGTACGTTAATTTCTAGCTCTGGATTGTTAAGTACTTGCTCCAGGATTTTAATCAATGCCTGGTTGATAAAATGGGCTGTTTCTTCCCGAAACAAATTGCAATTGTAGGTCAAGTAACCTGCAATGCAATCACCACGGCTTTCAAAATAAAACCATAAATCCGTGACGGCGGTCTTTTGCTCATGCTCCAGAGGAATTTGGGTAACCTTGATGTGAGAAAGGATGATTTGCTCGATCTGAGAACCAATTTCATCCATCCAGGTATACCCAACATCAAACACAGGATTGTGGCTCAGATCTCGCTGAATCGGTAACTCCTGTACCAATTTATTGAAGGGATAAATCTGGTGTATGAAAGCGTCTAGAGCCGTCTGTTTTACTCGTTGCAGCAAATCGACAAATCGGTCTTGTCCGCTAACATGATCTCTCAACACAACGGTATTGAGATAAAGACCAATTTGAGTTTCCCAATCTGCTTGAGTTCGCTCGGAAACAGGGGTGGCCACAATAATATCTGCTTTGCTCGTATAACGATGCAGCAACGCCTTGATCACCGCTAGAACGATCGCGAACTGACTGACTTCGTGTTGCTTGCTAAATTCCTCCAGCATCTTGACTAATTGGGTAGACAGGTTCAAGGGTATAACGGCTCCTTGAAACGTTTGCAGGGTCGATCTCGGATAGTCGGTAGGCAAATCTAAGGGGCGAAGGTCTTGTAACTTTTGTTGCCAATAGGCTTGATGCACCCGCGCCTGGTGACTATTCAAGAAGGTATTCTGCCAAGTTGCATAATCCTTATATTGAAATTCCAGAGGTTGCAGTGGATTGTCTTGCCCATTTTGATAGGCTTCATACAACGTAGTCAACTCTTGCAACAGCAATCCAATAGACCAACCATCAAAAATAATGTGGTGGGTGTTGATCAACAACAGATGCCGCATGGGTGCTAATTGCCACAGATACACGCGCAACAGCGTTTCTTTTTCCAGGTCAAACGGTAGCGTGGCTGCTTTCTCTATCCACGATCGGGCGCTCTTGAATGGTTCTGCCTCCCCAGTCAAATTACGCTCTTCTAACCAAAAATTGCTATCCGGGCTAATCCACTGTCTGGGTTCACCATCGACGCAGATAAACGTCGTTCGCAAGACTTCATGCCGTTCAACCAAGGAACGAAATGCTTTCAGCAGGGCTTGCCGATTCAGGGAACCTTCTAACACGACAGCCCCAGGGATATTGTAGGCGATCGCCGCACCTATCTGCGCTGATGTCCAAAACTGCCGTTGAGACTGAGAAAGAGCATAATGTTCTGCGGGGGTTACTAGCTCAATGGGAGGTAGTTGCAGTGGTTGCTTGACGCGCACTAGTTCAGCGATTTCTCTCATCCTGAGGTTGGCAAAGACTTCTTTTAAGTTGAGATCCACGCCTAAGCGATGACGCACGCGAGCGACAATTTGAATGATCTTTAAACTATTGGCTCCCAGGGTAAGTAAGTTATCGTTAATGCCGATTCTGTCTTGCTTGAGCACTTCAGCTCCAATCTCTACCAGTTGCGCTTCCAGTTGATCGCGGGGTGCAACATAGTCCGGGGTGGAAGACGGCTTGAGTTGTTCAGGCTTGGGAAGCGATCGCCAAGCGAGTTTACCATTCGCGGTTAGGGGCAACCGCTCTAGACGGATCATCTGTTGGGGAATCATATAAGCAGGTAATTTTTCACTTAACTGGCATCGCACCTGCTCCAGATTCAGTTCTCCTGAACCTACAACATAAGCAATCAATTCCGGATCTGTTGAGGAATCATTCGTCACCACTGCAACATCATGAATCTGGCTAAATGCTAAAAGTTGCTGCTCAATTTCTTGCAATTCAATCCGATAGCCTCGGATTTTCACCTGACTGTCTTTTCGTCCCAGATATTCCAACTCCAACGTGTCCAACCACCGCCCTAAATCTCCAGTCCGGTAAACTCGCTTTCCTGGATAAAACGGATGGACAATAAATCGTTCTTGTGTCAGTTCTTCCCGGTTCCAATACCCTCTTGCCAAGCCATTTCCACCAATGCAAATTTCCCCTGCTACTCCCAGAGGCTGAAGTTGACAGTCTTCATCTAAGATATAGATTTGGCTATTGGCGATCGCGGTGCCAATGGTAATTTTTTCGGGATTAGCTTCCACGATCGTACATCCTACCGTTGCTTCTGTCGGGCCATACTCGTTGTAGATTCGTATGGAGTTGTTGCGCTCTTTTAGTAACTGAATGTGCGTTGGTTTTAATTCCTCACCCCCCACAATCACCACTTCGATATTGCTGGGGGTAACTGGAATATAGTTCAGGATTTGGATATGAGAAGGCGTTAACTTAATCGCATCGATTTCACTATCCTCTCGAAAACAAGTTTCTAAAACGACTTCGGGTGAATTATCTGGATAGATATATAACTTTTTTCCCCGTAAGAGGGGCAGGAAGATGGTCGTTACTGTCAAGTCAAAGGCGGGTGAGGTAAACAAAGCCATATTGCCGCGGTCAGGGTTTTGCTCAAAGTAGTATTCGCTGGCCCAGTAAAGGTAGTTCATTAAGCTGCGGTGTTCGATCGCCACTCCTTTCGGTAAACCCGTAGAGCCAGAGGTATACATCAGATAGGCTAATTGGTGGGGATCGCCCGATCGGGTGAGATGGGTTGCAGGTGCCAGGGGAAGTTCCCGGATGTCTGTCACTTGCACTGCCCCCACAGCCCACTTATTCTGCTGACTGGCTTCGCTCAAAATAATTCGGCAATCACTATCGGCAACCATATAGCGAATACGTTCCAGGGGAAATTCCGGTTCGATGGGCAGGTAAGCGCCCCCAGCTTTCAACACCCCCAGGATGGCGATGATCAAATACTCTGAGCGGGTCAGGAGTAACCCAACTCGATGTTCTGGCTCCACTCCTTGAGTTTGGAGATAAGCGGCGACCTGATTAGCCTGTTGGTTTAAATCTCGATAGGTCAGAGAGCACTGTTCACAAACAATGGCGATTGCGTCTGGGCTACGCTCAACTTGCTCCTCAAACCAATCAATCACTGGCTTTTGCTGAGGATAGGATGTTTGAGTGGCGTTGACGGTTTCTAAGAGTGTATTCCGTTCCGCCTCAGATAACAGTTCGACGGCTGAGATCGCCCGATCGGGATGCCACACAACACACGCTAAAATTCGCAACAGGTGAGCAGCTATTTGGTTGATGAATGCCTCGTTGAAAATTTCATCATTGTAGGAGATCGCTAGAGTGTATTGCTTCTGGGATTCTCCAATCTGGGATTCCTCAATCTGAAATCGCAGGGTTAACTTGTCGTCAAACGAATGATTTTGATTCAGTGCCGAGTAGCTAAACCCAACCTGGAACAAAGCATCTGGATTGCGACCCTCTGCACCCAATCGCCGCAGTAATGCCTCAAGGTCATAGTCTTGATGTTTGTGCGCACGAGTGACGGTAGTCTGAATGATCTGGAGCAAATTTCGGATGGTTCCGTCTTTGACCACTGGAAGTCTGAGAAACAGGATGCCTGCGTGAGGATTTCCGGTTGTTTGCGATACTTGGAGCCTGGGCGTAACGATGAGGATATCCTGAGTGTTCATGTATCTGGACAGGAGAATCGCGACGGCTGCCGCCATTAACACATAAGCATTAGTTGGTATTCCTTTCGTGACCTCATTTAATCGATCGCGAATCGGTTGGGGAAAGGATGATACGTGTGACTGGGTAGAGCCTGAGATATCCTGCTGGCGGTTCAGGGGGATAAACCCGTGCGGCTCAAATCCTCTTAATTGGTCGATCCAAAAATCTTCGGAAATAACCCTGCGAATATCCATGTCCATAGCAAGCTCATCACTCCCTAAAAATCAAGATCAAACAACAGTTCTGGTTCTTCGGCTGACTCTTCGTAAGCAGTCTGAATGTTGAGATTATCCAGTGTCTGGTGGGGATGGGCAAGGATATCTATGACCAGGGCATAAAATCGGTTTTTCATCACCTCAATCCGTTCAAGCTTCCACAAATCCGTTTTGTATTCAATATCCAGTTGCAGTTGGTCATCGTTTTCGATAAAGTTGAAGATTAAATCAAATCGGCTAGCCAGTACAATATTCTCAACGATTGACACCTTCAGCCCATCTCCCTGGGTATACGTTTGGGGATGGTTGTGCATTACAACTTGCACTTCAAACAGAGACGATCCCTGTAAGCTGAGATCCCGCTGTTGCAGTTCGTTAACCAGCAGATCGAAGGGATACAAAGTGTTCTCCAGCGCTTCCAGGATCGTTTGCCTGACCTGATGCAAAAGCGACACAAAGCTTTGATTAACGGCAATTATATCCCGCAGAATCAGCGGATTGATGAAACAGCCAATCTGCTCCTCTAAATCAGGATGAGGGCGATCGGCAAAGGTCGTGCCAACAATTATATCCGTCTGTTGAGTGATCCGATACAGTAGGGTTTTGACCGCCGTGACTAGGAGCATGTATAGGCTGGCACCATAGTTGCGACTGAGGCGATTTAAGGCAGCGGTTTGTCCGGGATCGAAGGTGAAAGTCATCACACTGCCTTTGAATGTGGGCACGGATGGGCGAGGAAAATCCGTTGGTAAATTGAGTGCAGGTTGCGATCCCAAGAGTTTATTGTGCCAGTAAGCCCGTTGTTTGACTAAGCGATCGGTTTGCAGGAGAGCATTGTGCCAAGCGGCATAGTCTTTGTACTGGATGCTTAAAGGGGAGGGCTGGTAGTTCTGACCCGATCGATAGGTGGCATAGTAGTTAAAGAGTTCCCGCCCCAGAATATCGAGCGACCAGCCATCAATAATAAGGTGATGAGTGGTAAATAACAGAATGTGTCGGGTATCGGACAGTTTGAGTAACAGGGTTCGCAGGAGCGGTCCCTGAGCCAGATCAAAGGGTTTCTGAGCTTCCTCCCAGCCATACTTGCCAGCGAGTTCCAGGGAATTCTCAGCTTCCGAGAGGTCAAGGTCGGTTTGGGGAACAGGCATCGTCTCATGCACCCGTTGCCTGGGTTCCTCCTCTACCAGAACAAAGGTGGTTCTCAAGGATTCATAGCGGGCGACGATGGACTGAAACGATCGCTGTAAAGCTGTAATCTCTAAATCTCCCTCCAACAGTAAGGACGTAGACAGGTTATAGGCGATCTCACTCTCGTCCAGTTGGGCATGAAGCCAGAGGCTGCGCTGGGCAGGGGAAAGGTCATAATCTCGAAAGGGGGGCTGCATTCCTGCTGCATCAGCAGGTTCTGGTAGGGGCTGCATTAGCGGCAACGGTGGAGTGGTTCGATCTTTAATTCGGGTTGCCAAACTCGCAATGTTCGGTGCTTCAAATAAATCGCGCAGACTGATGTCTACCGCTAATTCTGCCTGGATTCTGGAGATCAGTTGAGTTCCTTGCAAACTTGATAAACCTAAATCAAAAAAATTGTCATCTACACTAACCAACGGTTTTCCCAGCGTCTGTTGGATATAGTGAGCGATCGCCTTTTCTGTGGAATTCCCAGGAGCGACAAAATCGACCCCTGTTAATGACACTCCTGGTATCTCGCTCAAGGCTGAATAGTCAACCACTCCGGACGCAGTCCGTGGGATTGTTTCCACCTGAATCAACCTAAAACTCTCAGGGATAGACAATAAGCTGTTCAATAATTGCTCAACTTTCTGAAGATCATGCCCCTCGGCTTTTGTCAGGACTACGTATACACGAAATTCGATCGCGGCATCAGCACCTTGAGGCTGACTTTCTCTAACAACAACCTCTTTGACCCCAGAACATAGACTAAGGGTCAGTTCAATTTCCCTGGGAGAGGTCGCCTTATCGCCACAAATTTCGATACCGCGATCGAAGCGCAGACGAGCCTTGTCGCCTGTTGGGATGGCCATCCCTGAGGGATATTCCACACAGAGTTTCCCGGGTATGCCTACAGGTAAAATTTGGTCGTAGGCATCGCGCACGGAGAACCCCAGTTGAGCGATCGGATGTCCTAGAGGAACGGCTTGACTGTTGCCCTGCGGCTCCTCTGGGAGGGATACCAGTTGCTTGACCGCCCCCACTAAGGATAGGACAGGAAGTTTGTAGACCCAATAAAGCTCAACAGGTTGACCCAGACAATCCAGACATTGAGAGAGTTGCTTGACTAATCCGTATCCCAATTTGCCCTGGTCAAAAATAACCCACTGCTGCGGCTTACTTACCATTAGTAATTTTGGGTTAACTGAAAATGCCCTTGCCAATGCAACCATGTCTGTCAAAGATGCCACGATCATAGTGCTGGTTTTGTCTGCAAAAGCAGCCAGGTTTTCCGAATCAGAGATCTGTTGCCAAGCGATGACGTTAAGAGACGCGCCAACTGTCAAACTCGATAACAAAAAGTCAAAAATGGCAAAATCTTCTCTCTCAAACTGGTTGAAGATGGAGATGCGATCGCGGCTCGTGTGAGGAAGCAGTTTTTGCAGACCTGCAATGTGACGGCAAACAGCAAGATAACTCAGTTGCAGGCGATCAATCTCAGTA
Source organism: Phormidesmis priestleyi ULC007 (assembly GCF_003003695.1). Taxonomy (NCBI): domain Bacteria; kingdom Bacillati; phylum Cyanobacteriota; class Cyanophyceae; order Leptolyngbyales; family Leptolyngbyaceae; genus Phormidesmis; species Phormidesmis priestleyi. The sequence goes on along the minus strand of NZ_PVWG01000025.1, from coordinate 4,935 downwards.
GATGCCGTTGCGTACAAGAAGTCAATATAACCTTCTGAATTAATAGGCTGGAGATTTTCACTACTATGGGTTGAAATTATTGACCAATCATCATCAATAGCGACTAAATGAGTGCCTGAATGTGACTTGCCCTCGGTTAAAGCCGTGATCAATGATGCCTCGGTCAAGAGCAAACCCTCAACCCATTCATCCGTTGCCATCCGGATTGCCTCTGCACTAAGCCCAGGATTAATCAAAGTTACACTCATTCCACCCTTGAATAGCGCCAACACTGCGATCGCGAGTTGGATGGGATGTTGCAGATACACTGTAACGTGTGATTGTGCAGCTTCCTGAGCCTTTAGATACCGTGCTAGTTGATTTGCTCGGTAATTTAACACTGTATAGGAAATAGATTCATCCCCAACTGTAACCGCGATCGCATCAGGGTTCTGACTCACCTGGCGCTCAAACTGCTGATGAATTGGCTCAACATCTTGCACTGAATCAACATCTGAAAAGAACGTTTGATGGTCTTCAGGTAAAACCAAGGGCAGTTGATATAATCGACTTTCAGGAGAAGCCAGGATACCTGCTAACAATGTGAGAAAAGCATGACACCAGTGACGGATAGTTTGAGGATCAAATAAGTCGGTGCGGTAGGTAAAATCTAAAACAAATTGATCGTCATGCTGAATACTGTTCAAGCTGAGATCAAATTTTGCAAAATGGACTGGGCTTGGCATTAACGCTACATCCAGCCCATGCAGTTTTGGGATGTCCATCATCTTGTCAATATTAAACAGGGTTGTCACCTGAGGGGCAGTGACGGACTGCGGGTGTACCTGACTGAGCCGGTCGATGAAAAAGTAGCGCTGGTGTTCGTGGGCATCAAACAAGGTTTTTTTGACAGATGCCAGAAACTCAGTAAATTCCAGATCCCAGCGTGGGTTGCTGACGATCGGCAACAGCGAACTACAGTGTCCCACCAAATCTCTGGCTCCCATTAGCAGTTGTCCCGCCGTCGGAATACCTACAACCAATTGTTCCTGTCCCGTCAGCCGGGATAAAAAGACCGTCCAGGCAGCCAGAAGTGTCATCACCACGGTTGTCCCCTGAGTCTGACTGAACCGCTTTAGCTGTTCATAAACAGCACTGTTCAGCGTCAGCGTTTGACGATCGCCGTTGTAAGTTCTGGCGGGTTTCAGGAAATCGCTGGGTAAGACGAGCTTTGGGATTGAAGTACTCCAAACCTCTAACCAATAGGCGTGATCTTGCTCCAGTTGTTGGCTTGTCTGCAGCGTTAGCAGCCAGTCTAGATAACTCTGATACTGTACAGGTTTTGGTTTATCCGCCTGTCTGCCCACACATAAAGTTGAATACAATTCAGCAACTTCTTGCAGGATCACTTCGATCGACCATCCATCTGCAATTAAATGATGAGCCACCAGCACCATCAGATAATCCCGATGATTCACCTGTGCCAACTGCAACCGAAAAAATGGCCCTTCCTTAAAGTTGAATGGCTGAGACGTTACCGCCTCCAACCAGGCATCAATTTGTTGTTGTTTAACATTCTCTGATGCTTCAGGCAGAACTAGGCAAGGAATCTCAATTTGTAGGGTTGCTGCAATAATTTGCTCTTCTGAACTGATACTGATTATTCGCAAAGCGTCCCGTCGAGCCACTACAGTCTGTATGGCTGCCTTTAGAAGTGGTATTTGCAACTCACCGCGCAATCGCATCACCACTGATTGATTGTATGCAGACGATTTATCTGCTCCTAGATTTGACCAAAACCAGAGGTCGCGCTGTCCTGGCGAAGGGGGAATATGAATGGCTTCCTCCCCTGGATTTGACTCAGTATGGCGCTCGGTTGAGGTAGTACTGCAATTAGCTGAACCAGATGAATGCTGGATTTGCTGTAGCAAATCTAATTGCTGGGTCATAACCATAAGTTGCTGCTTGATCAGATTTAGCACCGATGGCTGCCCTCTATTTTGTTGCAAGGGGTTATACATTTTTATCTCATATTTTAGTCGGGTAAGAGGGGAAATGGGGTTGTGTCGCAAATACTTTTTAGTGACAAACGAAGTGTTTCGTTCGCGTTCCGTTAAGCACTCATTCCAAAGAGCTTCTCAATAAACTTTACTTGAGAAACCCTGTCCCCTGGGGTGCCGCAGCGCTGGAAACCCCAGGTCGTGGAGGACGACGCAACGACTATCTCAGTTGGGATGAGGAAATCGCGTTTTTAGAACCCTTCCTGAGCGATTCGGCTCAGGGATTGTTGACCACCATTCAAACGATTCATCAAGCCTTTGAGCAACGGGTCAAAGACTGCGTGCATCCCACATTTATCGATTGTTGGAACGGCATGGATGGCGTCAACTGATGCCTCGTCCCTACCACCCGGCTGGGGACAAACAAGCGCAAGAGACATTTAAAAAACTTTCCCATGCTGGTGCGAACCGCTCTAGCCGACCGGGATAGTGAGGATGAACGTCCTGTGGTAATTTTGGCTGCCGACGAAGGTCGATTTGGGCGGCGGGGACAAGTCATGCGAGCTTGGTGTGCACCTGGAATCCGTCCTGATGCTGCTCAACAATGGGTACGCGAAAATCTATATGCGTTTGTGGCAGTCGCACCGAGTTTGGGGCGAATGAGCGCATTGGGGTCACCGTTTTCTAACACCGCTATGGTGAATTTGTTTCTTGAACAAGGGGCTGAGGATTTTGCTGATTTTTCGTGGTGATGCAGGTGGATGGTGCTTCTTATCATCGTTCTGGAGATTTGCTCATTCCTGAGAATATTCGCTTGATTTTTCAACCGCCTCGCAGTCCTGAACTTAATCCAACAGAACATATTTGGGAGGAGATCCGAGAGAAACATTTCTACAATCGAGCCTTTGAGACGCTAGATGCGGTCAGCAATACTCTTTGCAAAGGCTTAAAAGAGCTGATGGACTTACCTGAAAAAATCAGTTCGATGACCTACTTTCCACATCTCCAAATGACGACTTAGAACGCGAAACGGTATTAGTAGATACAGCACATTTCAGGTTTATGAAGTACAGTAACAACAGTCTGCAAACCAGTTGCGTAAGTGTTCAGGATTAACCAAATGCAGAGCTGTTGCAATGAGCGTGTCTACCATTTTGGTCGTCGTGGGAGAGAACTGTCGTAAGAACGCTTTAAGCTGTGACCACCAAAGTTCAATGGGATTAAACTCTGGGGAGTAGGGCGACAAATTCAGGGTGCTGGCTCCGACTGACTCAATCAGCGGTTTGATGGAAGCGATCTGGTGGGCAGGCAGATTATCCATGACCACCCCTGCCCCTGACCAAAGCTGAGGAACTAAACAATGTCGGATAAAGACTTCAAACGCCTTGCCGTCCATTGAATCATTTAAGGTCATGATCGCCAACACGCGATCAAGTGAGATTGCCCCAATCACCGTCACCTTCGCACCTCGGTAAAACGGCTTGAGGTCATAGACTCTTGTGCCTTGAGGACTGCGCGCATGGGTTCGCGTCAATCCCAGCAAAACCCCCATCTCATCGAGAAATACCAGATTCTCAGGGGCAACTTGGCTCACTTGCTCCCAGTACTCGCTGCGTAGCTTTTGGACTCGTTCAGCCGCGGCTTGCGTGCTGCGTAAAGTCTTTTTTTTCGCGTCAACTCTGCCTTTTGCAACGCTCGGCACATTGTACTGGCACTGACCCATTGCTGGTGGGTTTCTCCCCAGTACTCACAGTATTCTACCAGCGTCGCATCGGGGTGTTGCTCTACCATCTCAGCTAACTGAACCTCACGCCCTGCTAGCTTACCCTTCATGCCTCCGCCCGGTTTGCCTGGGGTAAGATGTCCGGCTACTTCCTGTTGTTTTAGCATCTTTTGGACAAAGGCTTTGCTGACATCAAATCGAGCCGCCACCTTCCGAACTGAGGTGTTCCCGACTTGATAGGCTTGCACAACTTTTTCTCGGAAGCTGGTGGAATAAGGCTGCATTTTTTCTATTGACACTGACTAGTTAACTGTACTACACATACTTGAAAACTGCTGTATCTGCTGGGGAGTAGACAGGAAGAGTCCTCTGCCTCAGAGGATGAAATAGGGTAAGCAGACATTGAGCCGAGATCGCTAGTTATCTGGGTTAGGGTAGGACTGCATCGCTGAAGTGAGCCATTGGCAGAGCTTTAGAGAACTAGTTCCTACCCTAACCCAATCGACCCAAAACAAAGGATGAACCCCACAGGCGGAATTTACAGCGATCGCTTGCCGCATTGAATCGGCGTTGCCTCCACGAATTAGGCTGGAAATCAACTGATTAAACGTGCGATCTCAATCACAAAGCGTTGACTTGAAATCGCACTTCGGTAGAGCGGTTCGCATTGCTCCTGATTTTGTCCACCCGCCGCTGAACCCAGCCAGTCCAGTCTCGCCTGCCTACAAATCAGGCTTAGCTTTTCACAAAAGAGAACACAAGATTCGTATCTACAACTTTTCCAGTCATTGAGGTTGCGCCCGTCGTTCCCGAGAGCACAATGGCTTTGTTACCACTGAACTTCTCAAGCTTAAGGGTGATGGTGTTGCCTTGTTTGGTCGCGCTGAGGCTGCCTTTTTGCAACGGACCGTCCTGTCCTTCTAGCTGCCAAGTGCCTTGATAGGTGGAATCCTTGCCCGTCATCTTGAGAGTCAGATAGGACAAAGCATCATCGCCCGCCGCATGAATGTTGCCTTGCCAGAAGCCGTTGAGGAACAGAGGAGCCGTGAACCGCGCCAGACTGGGTGACTGAACCGTGGGTGAAACGGCGGTCAGTCCGGGTTGAATGGTTTGGACACCTGCTTGAACGGGGTTCACCGTTAAAGCTAGACCACTGGGTAATGTTCTAGACGTGTTGTTCGTGTCTAAATGGGGAATCCGAATATGACGCGATTAATGAACCGTCCAATCACC
>NZ_PVWG01000024.1:0-63662 GCF_003003695.1 Phormidesmis priestleyi ULC007 | reverse complement strand
ATCAATTCTGGAACAAGCTGAATCAATATGGCTTTTCCATTGCGCTCTAAGGGTATCAAATAAAGGTCGCACCCGTTGAACGTTGAAAGTCCTAATTCAACTATTTCTACGCCCTTTCTTACAGACTTTTAGCCGTTTTGCAACTCCCTGTTGAGACTGCTGCAAGATCTGAGCTATTGCAGTTCAGAGATCTCAGTCAAGCAGTGCATCACCCCCACGAGAGCAGTCATCACCGCCTCAAACACCTCCTGCCACTCCATCGCCTGACCACCGCTCCACAGATTCCCGGTCTTCGCCTCCCCCAGTACGCCCACTCTATCGGCGAGAAGAAGTCCGTCCAGTCACCCCCATCTCCACCCCTAATGCCCAACCCGCTCAACCTGCAAATAGTCGTCTCCAAAGGGAAATTCCTTGGCTTGGCTTGATTATCCCTGGGCTGCTATATAGCGTGTATGGAGTGCTCCTAGCGTTAGCTTCCGCTCCGTTCTGGGCTGGGGCTTTGGCTGGGGCTGGGGCTATGGCTTTGGCTGGGGCTGGGGCTTTGGCTGTGACGAGTACATAGGCAACTCCTTTGGGGGAATTGGAGGAATCTGTTGTTCAGTCTAAAGCTTGCCTATTTTTCCTTTTCTAAAAATTCCCCCAATTTTCCCCAATTCTGCCCCTAAACCCGTCTAAAAGCACCTAACGTGCAGACAACGGTTTGGGATAGATGCGCCAAAAACAAAGCCCACAGGCTTGATGCAGTGGGCTTTTTGCTTGATATAACTGAATGCCAGGAACGAGACTTGAACTCGTGACACGAGGATTTTCAGTCCTCTGCTCTACCAACTGAGCTATCCCGGCGGAAGGGGCTGTCTTTCAGCGCTTAACTAAAGTAGCAAAAACAAAACCAGTTTGCAAGTAATTTCAGGAAACACGATCGTAGACTACTCTATTTTAAGACTAGGTTTCAAAGTCTTCTAACCCTCTTGACATAAACTAGAGCAAACAAACTTAAAACCTTGTGCCTAAATTTGATCCGCTAACCGAGGTCGGATCGGTCAAAATGGGAATGCGCCCATTAACCGGGTCGCAAACCCTTAAAGCTACTCTATCTAAAACGCTTATGCGCCGACGTTCTACCCCCTGGATTCATCGCTGGTCACGCCCTCTAATTGGGTCGATCGCCATCCTGGGAGCCATTATTACAGGCTATCTCACGATCAACAAATTCTTAGACAGCAGCCCAGTCTGCACAAGCAACTGCGAATCGGTGCTCAATAGTCCTTACGCCAAAGTTCTAGGATTGCCACTGTCACTGTTTGGCTTTTTGGCTTACGCGAGCATGGCGACGTTTGCACTAGCTCCGCTAGCGGTGGATGCAGAAGAGAAGCGATCGCTGCGAACCACCCTAGAAGATCGAACCTGGCTGCTGCTGTTTGCTGGCTCAACGGCCATGCTGCTCTTTAGCGGCTATTTAATGTATGTTTTAGCATTCGACCTCAAAACGGTTTGCTATTACTGCATTGCGTCAGCCACTTTTGCAGCCGCGATGTTTGTCTTAACTCTGTTGGGGCGCACCTGGGACGATGTGGGACAACTCTTTTTCACAGGTGTTGTGGTGGCTGCGGTGACGCTGGTCGGCACGTTGGGCATTTATGCCCCGATTAATTCAGCCAATGCCGATGCTGGCGGATCTTATAGTCTCGGTCCGGCAAGTGGGCAGGCTTTCTTCACCATTACTGATACGTCTGGGCCTGCCGAGGTTGAGTTGGCTCAACATCTCAAAAATATTGGGGCGAAGATGTATAGTGCCTACTGGTGCCCTCATTGCTATGAGCAGAAGAAAATATTTGGTGTTCAGGCGCTAAAAGATGTGCCTTCTATTGAGTGTGCACCTGAGGGCAAAAATCCGCAGACAGAATTGTGTCAACAGGTTGCGCCTAAGATTGAGAAAGAGACAGGTCAAAAGTTTGGGTTTCCAACCTGGGAGATTAACGGCAAGTTTTATTCGGGTCAAAAGCCGTTGGATGAGTTGGCAAAGATTTCTGGCTATCAGGGTCCTACTAATTTTAAGAACAGCTTTTAAGGTTGGCTTTAGATAGTTGAATACCATAGTCTTTTGGGGTAAGAACGCACGAAATCGAGTCGTTCTTACCCTATTTTATTTAAAACTTTATCGGTCCTGCGATCGCTAAAGCTAATCTGAGAGCCGACTTAAAATATCTCAGCCACATTGGCTACATAAACGGCAAGAAATCCCCTAGTCATGAATTTGGAGAGATACCTTATACATAACAGCTTAAACAGAGTTGTTAGCAAACAAAAACACCACATTACTCAGGAGAACATCATGATTATTTCTGAACTTAGCTATCTAGAAGTTGCCACTGAAGCACATGATCTAGAAGGTGGATTAGACCTATCGATTACGGCTACTCAGTTCGCCCAAGAACTCTCAGTTTTGCAAACTGGCTCTAGCTCTGGCCCTGCTGGCACCACAGTTCTTTCAAATGCTCAACATGTGATTACCAATTCGGGTAGCTTTAGCGCAATCCTTTTGGGAGCTTAACGATTTGAGTGATCGCACGCATTGAGAAAAGATCAATTTTTCATCTATTGAATAGAGCATTCTTAGCGCACTTACTATTTGTGAGGGCGCTTTTTTTGCTGTTTAGTCATTTGTTGATGTCTCGATCGTGCTCACAAAATATCTCAGCCACATTGGCTACATAAACCGCAAAAAACACCCCATCTACAAATTTGAAGAGATACCTTATACATAACAGCTTAAACAGAGTTGTTAGTCAACAAAAACATCTCATTACCCAGGAGAACATTATGATTATCTCAGAACTCAGCTATCTAGAAGTTGCCACTGAAGCGAGTGATTTAGAAGGTGGATTAGACCTATCGATCACGGGCACTCAGTTCGCCCAAGAGCTTTCAGTTATGCAAACTGGATCTAGCTCTGGCCCTGGCGGCAGCACGTCGTTTGCCAATGCTCAACATGTGAAGATTGATACGAGCAGTTTTAGCGCGATCGTCTTGGGAGCTTAAAGCTCAAGACATCAAGCAAACGGCTAAATCTTCCTTTCTATCTCATCAATAACATAGGGCATGACCAGCGCGTTTGCAGACAGTAGGCGCGCTTTTTTACTACAAAATTCTTGCCATATTGGCGACATAAACTGCAATAAAACCCCTAACTAAAGTTGAACAAGATATCTTATAAAGAGGAGCTAAAACAGCGTGATTAATTGACCAATCAGCACTAAATTAGAAAGGAGAAACTGATGATTATTTCTGACCTGAGCCATTTAGAAATTGCTGCCGAATCAAATAACTTAGAAGGTGGAACAGATTGGGCAGCAACTTTGACTGCCTTTAATCAAGCCCTTTCAATGCTGCAAACCGGAGCAGTTTCAGGCCCAAATGGTAGTTCGGCTTTTGCAAATATCGGGCGTTTAAATATTTCCACATTCGGTTTGGGTGCCATCTTCTTAGGGATTTAAATTATGAATTGACGGGTTAGGTAATTCTTTGATACTAGAGAAATATCTACTTCTATATCTAATTCCGAAAAGCTTATATGTTTAGCGCGTTTATTAAATTAGACGCGCTAAATTTGTATTTTTGACCATTAACGAATGCCTTAAATGCTTCTATAAATTTCTTCGCCATATTGGCTACATAAACTGCAAAGAACACCCCATCTGCAAATTTAGAGAGATATCTTATACATAACAGCTCAAACAGAGTTGCTAACAACCAAAACACTCATCCCACAGGAGAACAATATGATTATCTCAGAACTGAACTATCTAGAAATCGCAACTGAAGCAGACAACCTAGAAGGCGGAATTGACCTATCTGCCAACTTTACTCAATTCCAGCAACAATCCTCACTGCTGCAAACTGCATCGACTTCCGGGCCTGCTGGTAGCGTTGCTATTGCCAATGGTGCTAGTTTGAGTATTGACACCTCTGGTTTTGGTGCCGTTGTTTTGGGCCTTTAACGCGCTCAACCCTAGAATCGGTGAAGCAGGTTGAGCCTTTACAAACTCCCCTTAATCAAGTGCTATTTTTGCAAAATTTTGCCTTGGTGAGGGGAGTCTCAATCGGCGAAACATGCCTTTTAGAAAAAAGTCAGTCGGCTGTGGTTCCACTGTTGCAATGTCTAGGCTCTATTGATAGCGCTGATTGCGTCTTGTTATTAACCTACTGAAAACGATCGAGCCTAGACCCCTTACTATTAAGCAAACTTTAAGACCAATTTTGTTAGGCTTTAGGAGATCACACAGATGATAATTTCTGATATTGATTATGTAGAAGAAGTGACTACATTATCTGATGTTGAAGGGGGTGGAAGATGGAGCAGAGGCTCTGATGAGGGCTATGCGGGAAGTAATAATTCGTGGTTCTCAATGATTCAACCCATTTTGCAATCACTGAATATTTTTCCGGCAGCCTCTTCTACGGTGGCAAACTTGGGCGGAACCTCGATCGGAAACACTGCAATCTCAACCAATATCTCAATGCCAATTTTTATTGTGATTAATCAATTTGGCTCAGGAAGGGGTGGAAATCGCAATCGTTTCTATTTTTGATAGCAGAAAAATATTTGTTTAATTCGAGTCAAGGATAAAACCGATGACTAACTTTAAAGGAGAAGTTATTCAACCAGAAACAATCACGTTTGCATTAAGAAAAGAGATGCAGATTAAGGAAGTCTGCCGCAAGATTTTTCATCAAAAAATTATCGATCAAGCAGTAGAAGCACGAGGCATTTGCTTGACCCCTGATGAGATTCAAGCCGAGGCAGATCGGATGCGCTATGAAAACCGATTGTTTCGATCGAGTGACACGCTAGCCTGGTTGTCAGATCAGCTAGTCACCGCCGATGATTGGGAAGCGGGAATTCGCGATCGCTTGATTGCTCAAAAGTTATCTCAAACTTTATTTGCTAAAGAAGTCGAACGGTTTTTTACTGAAAACCAGTTAGATTTCGACCAGGTTTTGCTCTATCGGTTCGCCGTTCCTTATGAGCAGCTTGCCCAAGAGATCTCTTATCAGATTCAGGAAGACGAAATCAGTTTTTATGAAGCGGCTCATCTTTATGATATTGATTATCAGCGTCGATATCACTGTGGATATGAAGGCAAGCTTTATCGCCGCGGCCTCAAGCCAGATTTGTCGGCGATCGTGTTTAGCGCGATTCCAGGGCAGGTGATCGGCCCACTGACGATCGACCAGGTAAGTCACTTGCTGATGGTTGAAGAATTTATCCCGGCTGAACTAACGCCAGAGCGACATCGAGAGATATTAAACCGGATGTTTAGCGAATGGCTGACTTCAGAATTGAACTACTTATTGAATGCGTAAGCTCTTAGTTTCCTTAAAATCAGGCATAAAAAACCAGGCTATTTAGACAAGCACCTCTGAGGGAAATACGGAAGGTGGTCTCCGTGTTTTTACGGTAACTTTACACATTCTTGAAAGTTTGATAAAAATTACTCTCCTGATACAGCTTTATGATGATTAACTTTCTTAGTATCAAAAGCATCCCGTCAGCTATCTGATATCTGAGGAAAATTTATGAAGTTTTGTCTAGGCATGACGAGAACACATCTAGGCTGTGCAGCCACAATGCTGAGTTTATCGATTAGTCTGCCTGCTCAAGCGGCAGGCTTCAATTTTACTCAGATCAGCGATTCAGCTAATTCGCCATTCCGTATTTTCCGCAATGCCGCGATCAACAATCAAGGACTTGTGTCGTTTGAAACGTTTGTGAGTCCTCAAGCTCCTCCGATCGCGGTTTCCGCAGGCAGCGGTGGCAGTATCACGCCGATTTCAGACCCCAACGGCCCTTATAATGTGACGTTTTATTCCTCGCTCAACAACACGGGCACCGCAACTTTCACAGGGAATCTAGTCGATTTATCTAAAATTGATCCAAACGGTGGGCCCCCGACTGACCCAACGGCCACATTGCTTAAGAGTGGCATCTACGCAAATACAGGGGGCGTGGTCAAAACGATCGCCGATAGCACCAGCAAGGAATTTAACTTCTTTGGCTCAAGTGCGATCAACGATGCCGGGACGATCGCGTTTTTTGCGAGTTTTGGTGCTGGTGAATCTGGAATCTTTAGTAGCAGCAATGGGAAAGTGACACCCGTGGTTAGCACCCTGGGTGAGTTTAGTTCTTTTGTAGGCGGGATTGACACCGTGGGAGGCGACGGCCCATTCGCTATTTACACTATTCCTGGAATCAACAATTCGGGTAAAATTGCCTTCTCAGCAACCTTAGATACAGGTAAAAGCGGAGTCTTTGTCAGTGATGGCGGCACCGTCAAAACGATCGTTAGCAGCAAATTCAACCGATTTAGTTCTGCTGCTATCAATGATCAGGGAACGGTGGCGTTTGTCGGAGAATTGATCGGTGGAGATCGCGGAATCTTTACGGGCACGGAGAAAGGGTTGAAAACGATCGCCGACACCAGTGGCGCGTTCAGCCTTTTTACCTCTGATCCGGCATTGAACAACAATGGCGAGGTGGCATTTCTTGCCGAGTTAGATAATGGCGGCAAAGGAATCTTTAATGGAGCAGACCCGATCGCCAACAAAGTGATTGCAGTCGGTGACTTTCTTAACGGTTTGTCAGTGCTAGATCTAACCATCATCGACAAAGGCTTAAACGATTCAGGGCAGATCGGTTTTGGGGTGCTGCTATCAGATGGCAGTGAGCGGATCTTTAGGGCAAAGCCAGTTCCTGAACCGGGCAGTGTTGCCGGACTTGCAGCAGTGGGTTTGATCGGTGGGTGGCTTAAGCGTCACCGCCGCAAAAGTGTAGCCTAATCACGGTTGATGATCGCGCGATCGATGAGGCACTCAAAAGGGTGCCTTTTTTGGCGTTGCAGAACGAGGAGATAAATGGCTGTAGGGGTTAGCGCCCCCGTGCCTACCCCTGACGGAGGGCAACCACGGGATTGCCCCTACCCAAACCATTCCTCATTCAGCAACGCCTCTTTTTTCATGGTTAGACGGTGCCATCGTTTTGAACGGAATATAGCAATACGCTCGCGGCGGCAAATTCTCTAGAATGACTGATCGATAGATTGATTGCCATACGCTTGTCGTGGCACCACTGAGTCAGGTAATTTTTTAACCCAATGTAGGGACGACCGTTAGAGTCATGGCACACTTCAATGTCTAAGAATGGGCAGCGAGGAGACTGGTCAAGATTAGCGATCGCTTGGCTAAACGCTTCTTTTGCACACCAGATTCCAGAAAACGACGGCAATGGCTTTGATTTGCTTAAACAGTAATGACGCTCATAGGACGAGAAAAACTCGATATCACTCAGAAGTGAAAGTCTGCGATCGAGTTCTGCAATGGAGTGAATGACGCTTTTAATAATAAGCACGATCGTCAAAAAGTAATTCCACAAGTCAGCAGAGTTTCTCAATATAGACAGAATTTAGAAGGAATTCAAGATCTGACAACGCGAAGCAGATTGCTATAGAAAAACATTCATAACACAGACACAACTCCTACAGTCTTGATTCATCGGTTAGACATGCTCATGGCTCTGACATGCGAGACTGAAAGCCATCTGAGTTGCTCTATAGAAACTGGTATCCCTATTTAGCCATGATGCAATCCTTACTAGATGTGAATACGCGTGTGAAAGTCCGAGAATTTTTTCGTCGTCCTCAGCGCACCGAGACGGTGCCGTTAAATCGGGTCGATCGTGATGCTAAGACGGCTACTCACAAAGCCAATGCTCGACTGCATCGCAAAGTCATTAATGCCTCTGATAAAACGCTGCGCTCTCCGCTAGAGGGGTTTCGTCAAACCCGTGCCCTCGCGTCAGTTAGCTATCCGATCGCAGGCAACAACTTAGTAGAAACGATTCGCTACACGCTGCCTGAGTCAGATGTCGAAAGCGGGCTAGTTTGGATTAATCAAACTCAATATTTTGAAGGGGTTTCTCCAACCGTTTGGAACTATTCGCTAAGCGGAAGGCAGATTTGTCAGAAGTGGCTTCAAGAGCGTCAGGGCTGCACACTTTGCGAACAGAGCATTTATCACTATCAGCAGATTGTGATGATTCTCAAAGATGTCATTGATCTGATGACTGGAATTGATGGAATTGTTCAAGAACGACAATCCAATAAGGGACATTTAGCGATCGCGTTTTCTCACTAAAAATTGTCGCCCGACGCAAATATTGATTGATTTGCAGTAATCGTTTTTAGATTGGTATTAGATCCAAATTTACATTCCTAAACGGGTTGAGAATTATGGTGGTTACGAATTCAGAAAAAGCCAGTTCGCGTCCCACGGGTGCCTCGTCTATGCCCCCGCAAGTGGTCATGCTGCAAATGGCAAATGCTTATCGGGTTTCGCAAGCGATTCATGTCGCTGCAAAGTTGGGCATTGCCGATTTATTGACCGACGGTGCAAAAAGTATCTCGACCTTAGCAGAGGCAACGCAAACCCACCCTCAATCGCTCTATCGACTATTGCGATCGCTGGCCAGCATGGGCATTTTTGCCGAAACCGAAACGGGTGATTTTGAGATGACTCCACGCGGGGCAACCTTGCAAAGTGGCGGCTCTGGTTCGCTCAGAGACTATGCGATCGTCGCGGGTGAGCAGTGGCACTGGCAGACTTGGGGCGACGTTCTCTACAGTGTCAAAACTGGAAAGCCCGCGTTTGATCACGTTTATGGCATGGAGTTTTTAGACTATTTTGCTCAAAATCCTGACCTTGCTAGCACGTTCGATCGCAGCATGGTCAGCTTGCTAGAAACCATTGATACGAGCATTCTTGCAAATTATGATTTCTCAGATGCGGGCACGATCGTCGAGATCGGCATTCCGGGTGGATATGGAAATCTGCTGGCGCGAATCTTGACCGCAAATCCCGTTCTGCGCGGCGTGTTTTTTGACCTTGCCCCTGGGTTAGAACTGGCAAAAACCCTACTCACTGAGCAGGGAGTCTACGATCGCTGTCAACTTGTTGAGGGAGAGCCATTTAGCTCGTTGCCCAAAGGCGGCGATCTCTATATTCTCAAGAATTTTATTCACGACTTTAATGATCAGGATGCGGGTCGAGTTCTAAAGCACTGCTGTGAAGCGATGGATGACACTGCCAAACTGCTGGTCGTCGAAATGGTAATTCCGCCAGGAAACGCGCCTGCACTGGGCAAAATTGTCGATATCGAGGCGCTGATCATGTCATCGGGCGGCTATGAGCGCACCGAAGCGCAGTATCGATCGCTGTTTGCCGCCGCAGGGTTGACGGTCATAAATGTGATTTCGTCTCGATCTCCTTTCAGCATTATTGAAGCGGTCTGCGCCTAATTGCTCCATCATTCGCTGGGAGGAACGATCGATGAAAACGGCATGGGTGTTTCCAGGTCAAGGGTCTCAGTCTGTAGGGATGGGCAGCGATTTGCTCAAAATTCCAACAGCAGCCGCTAGATTTGAGCAGGCAGAACAGATTCTAGGCTGGTCGGTTTCTGAGATCTGCCTTCAAGAAGACCGCCTCTCGCAAACGCTTTATACTCAACCTTGCCTCTATGTGATCTCCGCCGTTTTAGCTGATCTGCTGCAAGCCCAAGGCGATCGACCCGACTTAGTAGCAGGTCACAGTTTAGGAGAATATGTCGCGCTCTATGTCGCGGGCGTATTTAGTTTTGAGACTGGGTTGCAGCTAATCAAACGACGAGCCGAATTAATGCATCGAGTCAACATTGGCAGCATGATGGCGCTGATTGGGGTCGATCGAGATCAGCTAATGGCACAGATTGAACAAACGCCGAATGTCGTGCTTGCTAATGACAACCATCCGGGACAGGTAGTGATTTCGGGGTTGAGCGACGCGATCGCAACGGTGCTGTCTCAGGTTAAAGTCCGGCGAGTCGTGCCGCTGAAAGTGAGTGGCGCGTTTCACTCTCCAGTGGTGGCCGAGGCGGCAGAGGCGTTTTGTCAAGTCCTCAAAGCGGTGCCGTTTCGGTCGGCTCAGATTCCGGTAATCTCAAATGTTGAGCCGACTCCGCAGACCGCAGCCGATCGCCTAAAAGCTCAATTAATGCAGCAGATGGCTGGCTCAGTCAGATGGCGCGAAATCTCTTTAAGACTCGCGATCGAAGGAGTCGATCGCGTGGTCGAAGTCGGTTGTGGCAACGTGTTGACGGGTTTAATTGCCCGAACCTGTGAGGCTCTGATTCTAGAAAACGTGAGATCTTCAGAAGATCTGGCTCACGATCATAAATTAAATGACTCCGAGAACTTTGTAGCTCAGGCATCTTGACTTAGACCCATTTCAAAAACAATTGCGACGTACGGGCGTGGCAATGCCGTGCCCTCTTGCGGATCTGTCACGTAAATCAACGTGAGTCCGACGAGTTTTTTCGCTTCGTTCTTAGCGGCTTCTGCCCCCTAAATCCCCCAATTTGGGGGACTTCAAGCCAAAATTTCTGGTTCAAAGTTCCCCGATTTTGGGGGATTTAGGTAGCTCTCCCGAATTCATCATCGGAGTGAACCACTTCTATCGAACTCACGTTAAATCAAACTGGCATTAACCCTTCTGCTGCTCGACTTTTCGCGCACTCACCTTTCGTGCTTGCACTAACTGGGTTCGCGCCGCTTCTAACTGAGGGCCCGGATCGGTTGTGACCCAGCTAGACCCTTTCTGCTGTCTAGTTTCATAGTGCAGGTGCGGCCCGGTCGATAGCCCTGTGCTGCCGACTCGCCCAATAATCGTGCCCGGTTTGACTTGCTCACCAGGGCGCACAAACATCTGTGACATATGAGCATAAAGCGTGTCTTGCTTGCCCTTAGCATGCTGAAGCACCACCGCTATTCCATAACCGCCCATGCGATCGGCGACGGAAACTCGTCCGGTGCGCGTGGCTAAGATAGGCGTTCCTTGAGCCGCACCCAAATCAACGCCCGCATGAAACCGCCGATCGCCGTTAACCGGATGGACGCGCCAACCATACTTAGAAGTGACAGGTGCCGGGACGGGCAGAGGATACATAATCTGTTCGCCCGTCAAATTGTTAGGAATGGGCACGGTGCCTCGATAGGCTTGCAGCTCTGGTGCTGACGGGTTGGTAGTGCTGTAATCTTGATTGGCTGCTCGTAGCCCTGATGAATCGCTGCCACTCGCTGCACTGGCTGCGGCAACTTGGCGATTAATCAACGGCTGGGTTAAATGCTGAATGGGGATCGGCACCGACTGAAAGCCTGGATTCACCGACGCTTGACTAGGCGCAGGCTTAGGCAGGGGTGGCAGACTGGGCACCGATCGCAGCAGATCTTGCTGGCGCTGTGAAAGTTGGCGCTGGTTGAGCACAATTCTGACAGGTTCGGTTGCTTGAGTAACGCCTACTTTGCGACTCTTGGCTTCTAGACCATTGATAGTATTCACCAGGTCTGCCCGCACCGTTCCCGAAAGGGTAGGATCTTGCAGCAGTTGCCGAGCCTGGGCAAATTCTCCCTTGCTGACAGACTCATAAGCGCGAGTGACTAAACCCTCCTGAGCTGCTTTTTTGGCGGTGTCTTTGGCAACAATCTCCGCGAGGCGTTGCTTTAAGACTTGTCGGCGTTCTAATAACTGATTTGACTGATTAGAGCCACTGTTCTGCAAAGGCGTTTTTTGCTTGATAGACGGCTCAGTTGTCGGAGTGGCTGCGGCTTGATTCTGAACTGAATTTTTGACGATCGGCAATGCAGCACTAGTCGGAAGAGGATTGGCGATCGCAGTACCTGAAACTTGCTCTGCTGGTTTCTCTGGTGCTGGCGCTTCTCGATCCACAACCACTTCAAAAACTGGTGCTGGTTTCTGCTGAGGGGTGGATTGAGCCGTGAGTTTTACCGTTTGAGGCGGCGGGGTGCTTTGACTCACGACCTGTGGGCGTTGCATGGTAGATGAAGCAGCCAGATTAGAAGTTTGAATAGTGGGTGCAGTAGCAACCGGGGGTGGAACTGGCACAGGCGGTAATTGCTTTGAAGAGGCTGAAGGTGCTGGAGATGATGACTCAGGTGGCGCGATCGTGACGATCGGAGCAGGAGCCGCAACTTCTTGTTGAAAAACAAGTTCAGTCCCCGTTGGCTGAACGTCATCAAGCGCGAGCTTTTGAGTCGTGAGTTGCGATAACAGAGAAGGGATCAGGTCTAGCATTCTACTCCGGGTGAGGGGGACACCTAGCTAATACGCAGACCCGTCGTCATTCCAGGACAACTTCACCGATTCACCGTAATCCTACTGGTCCCACTACGAAAGCTTTATATAGATGAAGATTGAGGGTCAAAAAATTCCTCGTGTGTGACTCAACCCAGACGCGGCTCAGAATCGGTCTCTGTGCCACTGATGTCACTGTTAGAACTGGAGTGCTAAGTTAGAAATACTCGCCCTCCCGTACAGATCAGCAAGCTGCAACCTAAAACTACCCAGCATGTCAAAACAAACCTTCACAACGTTGGATTATGAGACACCGCAAGACTCAGGGGTGTTGTCTGCTTCGCCCATGCTTGGAGGCAGTATTGTGTTAATTCTCTTAAGCGGAGTGGTGGGTTGGCAGGTGATTCGTCAGCGTCGATCGTTAAAAGTAACTCAAGGGCTGGGTTCCCAGAAAAGCACCGAGAATGCAGCAGATATCCCCCCGCGCTTTACTCAAGCTCTGCAATGGATCGCCTACGCAAAAGAGCAAGAGCGATCGCAGCACTATGAAGCGGCGATCGCAACTTATAACCGGGGCTTGAGTGATCATCCTGACGATTTTCGGCTGTGGCATGAGCGCGGGTTGGCATTGGCAAAACTTCAGCGATTTGAGGCAGCAATCACAAGCTACGATCGCGCCTATGCCCTGCAACCCAAACAGCGAGATTTAGCTCACGAGCGCGGTGATGCCCTCTTGCAGCTAGAGCGCTATGAAGAAGCCATTGCCTCGCTGGATACGTTTTTGCGATATAACCCTGGCAATGCCCACGTCTTAACCGATCGTGGCTATGCCTACTGTCAACTCGATCGCCCTGAAGAAGCGTTGCAATCGTTTAATCAAGTGCTGACAACCGAGCGGCGCGATCGTAATTCTCTCATTCGTGCCCGCTACTATCAAATCGAGGCACTGCGTCAGTTAAGACAGTTTGAGGCAGCGCTGCGATCGTCTCAGGAAGCCATGAAGCAACATTCTGAAGAATTCTTTAAAACGCAGCACGATGCCTTGAGACGACAGATTGCTGATGATTAACGTCCCGGCGTTGCAGAATCAGGTCAGTAACGCCCATTATTTGAACTCAACATTACGCGCAGTGCGACTTTCCCAAAATTGCCCAAAAGCATCCCTCTCCCACCGGAGAGCTACTGTGTACACACGAGTCTTCTGATCACTGTCATCGCCGAGGTCTTCGCCCCCTAAATCCCCCATGAGTGGGGGACTTTGAGCCGAGATTCCAGTTTCAAAGTCCCCCAGAATGGGGGATTTAGGGGGGCTGAAGCCGACTGAAACGGAGCGACGAACAACTTGTGTGTACACAGTAGCGAAGGTGAGGGTTCTTAGTCGCACCTCACGTAACATTAAATGATCTCAGAGGCAGTTTCAACTTGTGCTTGCGCTTGCGGCTGAAACTGAAACAACGAGTACACCACGTCTCGACGGATGTTGATCATCATCTCTAAAAACAGTTCGTAACCTTCGCTCTTATACTCAATGAGCGGATCTTTTTGTCCATAACCCCGCAGACCAACCGATTCACGCAGCGCATCCATTTGCTGAAGGTGTTCTCTCCAAAGAGTATCAATGCGGTTGAGAATGAAGAATCGCTCGGCTTGACGCATTAAACCAGGTTGAAGTTGATCAACTTCGGCTTCTTTGAGGTCATAAGCGATGCGCGCCTGTTCGTGCAGGAAGGTTTTGATTTCTCCGATCGTCATATCTGATAGCTGGTCTGGCTCTAAGTCAGACAGTAGATAGACAAATTCTTTAACCTTGCCCACTAGCTTATCGAGTTCCCACTCTTCGGGAGGCAGGTCAACATTAATGTAAGCCGTGACGATATCATCCATCGTTTGCTCGGCATATTTGACAACTTGCTCTTTGAGGTCTTGCCCCTCTAGCACTCGACGACGCTCGGCGTAAATCGCACGACGCTGATTGTTCATCACTTCGTCATACTCAAACACCTGCTTCCGAATGTCGTAGTAGTAGGTTTCGACTTTCTTTTGAGCGCCTTCGAGCGATCGGGTTAACATTCCCGACTCGATCGGCATATCTTCTTCAACGCGGAAGGCGTTCATCAAGCCCGCCACGCGATCGCCGCCAAAAATCCGCAGTAAGTTATCTTGCAGGCTGAGAAAGAACTTGGTCGAACCGGGGTCGCCTTGTCGTCCCGCTCGTCCGCGCAGTTGGTTGTCGATTCGCCGCGACTCGTGACGCTCGGTGCCGATCACGTGTAGTCCGCCGAGGCTAACAACTTCTTCATGCTCACGATCGGTAAACGCATCGTATTCTTGACGAACTAGCTTATAGACGGCTCGTAGTTCTTGAATCGCCGGATCACTCGTGGGCGCTTTTTCTGCCGCCGTTGCGATCTTGTCTTCTGCCTCTAATTCGGGAAGGCTGCGTTCGCCATATTGTCTAACGGCTGTAGAAACGGCATCTTTAAGCAGTTGCTCGGTTTCACGAGATAAATCAGTGGGATAAATGTCAGATTTGACTTTCCAGGTTTTCACCTTTTGACCTGCACCAAAGCCTTGTCCGCCACTGCGCGTATCGCCAAACCCGCGCCCCCCACCAAATTGGTCTTCGTCTTCAGGCTGCACGATCTTGGGCATTAAATATTCACGAATCTTCAGACGCGCCATATAGTCGGAGTTGCCGCCGAGAATAATATCGGTGCCGCGCCCTGCCATGTTGGTGGCGATCGTCACTTTTCCTTTACGTCCGGCTTGAGCAATAATCTCAGACTCTCGCTCAACGTTTTCGGGTTTAGCGTTGAGCAGGTTGTGAGGAACGCCCTGATCTGCCAGCAAGCCTGAGAGCAATTCTGACTTCTCAACGCTCGTGGTGCCGACTAAAACTGGACGACCATCGCGGTGCATCTCGGCACATTCTTCAGCGATCGCAGTCCACTTAGCCTCTTCGGTCTTGTAGACAACATCGGATTGATCAGTTCGCTTGGTGGTGCGGTTAGTCGGAATGATCGTGACTTCTAGCTTATAGATCTTCTCAAATTCGGCCTCTTCAGTCTTGGCGGTGCCCGTCATGCCAGCGAGTTTGGGGTAGAGCAAGAAGAAGTTTTGATAGGTAATCGTCGCCAACGTTTGAGTTTCGTTTTGAATCTCGACGTGCTCTTTGGCTTCGATCGCTTGGTGCAAGCCATCGCTCCAGCGACGACCGGGCATCACCCGCCCTGTAAACTCATCGACAATCACAACTTCATCATTGCGAACAATATAGTTTACGTCTTTGATAAACAGTTCTTTGGCTTTGATCGCATTAAACATATAGTGCGCCCAAGGATCTTGCGGATCAAAGAGATCAGTAACTTCTAACAAGTTTTCGGATTCGATAAACCCTTCATCGGTCAGCAGAATGTTGCGCTGTTTTTCGTCTACTTCGTAATGTTCATCGGGGCGGAGGGCACTGGCGATCGTCGAGGCTTGCAAATATTTCTCAGTTGGACGCTCAACCTGACCTGAAATAATTAGCGGAGTTCGGGCTTCATCAATCAGCACCGAGTCTACTTCGTCAATCACACAATAGTTAAACGGACGCTGCACGACTTCTTCCATCGAAGTTGCCATGTTGTCGCGCAGATAGTCAAACCCTAGTTCGCTGTTGGTGGCGTAGGTGATGTCACAGGCGTAGTTTTTCTGACGCTCGGCGGGACTCATATTTTGCTGAATCAGCCCGACACTCAAGCCCAAAAAGCGGTGGACTTGACCCATCCATTCCGCGTCGCGTCGGGCTAGATAATCGTTGACCGTCACCACGTGAACGCCTTTGCCTGAGAGCGCATTGAGGTAGGCAGGCAGCGTTGAAACGAGGGTTTTGCCTTCTCCCGTTTTCATCTCGGCAATTTGCCCATTGTTCAGCACCATGCCTCCCAAAAGCTGCACATCAAAGTGACGCATTCCTAAGACGCGGCGGCTCGCTTCTCGCACGACGGCAAACGCTTCGGGCAGCAAATCATCTAAAATTTGCTTCTGCTCGTTGTCGTTTTTTGCCTTTTCGAGCCGTTGCCTAAATTCTGTGGTTTTTGCGGTCAACGCCTCGTCTGAGAGTGCCTGAATTTCATCTTCTAAGAGCTTGATCTCAGTGATGTAGGGTTGATATTTTTTAAGCTTACGTGCGTTGGGGTCGCCCAGCAGAGTTTTAAGCATGTCAGGAGGAATAAGACGTTTTTGAATCTTTAGGATTTTGAGCGGGTTGAGTGGGCGATCGAGCCACTGCAAAACCGTCAAAACTAGGGACTGAATTACTCATTCAGCGTATACCAATCTTATCACTCTGGGAGAGTGGGTGACGGGAGAAGGCGATCGGGTGAAATCCGTACTCTTGCCTGGGCGATCGATCAGCAGAAACAATTTACCGCTTCTATCTCGATTTGAAAGGTTTTCAGTTAACGTCAGTTCGACGAGTTTTTTCGCCTCTCTCAGCGGCTTCTGCCCCCTAAATCCCCCAGAATGGGGGACTTCAAGCCAAAATCTCCGGTTCAAAGTTCCCCAATTTTGGGGGATTTTAGGTAGCTCTCCCGAATTCATCAGCGAAGCGAACGACTGCTGTCGAACTGACGTTCAGCTAACGAGGTTCACGGAGGCGACGGGTGTCACATTCTGAGCGTTAAGCCGTTGTGCTAAATAAGCATCTACCTGAGCTTCAATCTGATCGCGCACAATCTGGCGATATTCCAAAAAATGTTCTTCGTGGGCGCAGGTTGAGAGATAGTGTTTCCAGACGGCAGGGTTGCGCCTGATCATACTAAACAGATGATGCCAGAACTTCCAGCGAGTGTTGCGCTTGATGCCCTGTCGCCAAATGATGATCAAAAGCGCCCGTAACTCGATCCAGCTAATCGGTTTTGCCGGGAGTTTGCATTTAGGCGCACCCATAATTAAGAAGTGACGATAGGTACGATCGAGAAACCGTTCCGGGTCGTATAACTCACAAAACGCCTCGATATATTCTCGCGCAATCTCTTCTAAGGGGCGAGTCGGGACGAAATTCATCAGCGTCGTTTGATTTAGATTGCTTTGTCCGAGCATTCTGCCTTCTTTTTCGAGACGATGCCAAAGTGCGGTGTTGGGCAAGGCTTGCAGCATCCCAAACGTGGTGGTGGGAATGTTGGTGGCTTCAGCAAACCGGACAATGCGATCGCCCGCGCCTGCTTTTTCGCCATCAAAGCCGATGATAAACCCTGCCATAATTCGCAAGCCCGATCGGGTGATCGCCTCCACAGAATCCGCGAGAGAATTGCGGGTATTCTGAAATTTCTTCGTCATTGCCAAGCTTTCTTCGTCGGGCGTTTCAATCCCTAAAAAGACGGCGTTGAAGTTGCACTGACTCATCAACTCTAGCAACTCGGCATCTTGACCCAAATCGATCGAAGCTTCGGTGCTAAACCGAAAAGGAAACTGATGATCTTCTTGCCAAACTTTGAGTTCTTTCAGAAACAGTTTGACGTTGCGCTTGTTGCCAATGAAGTTGTCATCGACCATAAAAACAGGTCGTCGCCAGCCGAGATCATAAAGATAATCCAGCTCTGCCAATAATTGCTGAGGGGTTTTGGTGCGGGGTTTGCGTCCGTAGAGCACAATAATGTCGCAAAACTCGCACTGAAAAGGGCACCCCCGCGAAAACTGCACCGACATCGCATCGTAGGCAGTGAAATCTAACAAGTCAAATCGAGGAATCGGCGTGCCTGTAATATCGGGTTTTTCACCATCCGATCGAAACGTTCCGTGAGTTTCACCTCGTTCTAACGCGGCGACAAACAGAGGTAAAGTGATTTCGCCCTCATCAAGGATTAGATAATCTACTCCCGCGTCCGCAGGCTCATGAGGAATTGATGTCGGATACGGCCCGCCAACGGCAACTGGCTTGTTGCGGCGTTTGGCTTCTCGAATTTGGTCGAGCATATCTTCTTTCTGTACGATCATGGCAGAAATGATGACCAACTCTGCCCAGTTCCATTCATCGTCAGTGATTGAGCGGACATTGCGATCGACCAGCTTAAACTCCCAGGTTTGGGGCAAAATTGCGGCGACTGTGACCAAACTTAAGGGAGGCTGTAGAACTTTGCGATCAATTAGTTCCAGTAATTTTTCATAAGACCAGAAAGTCTTGGGAAACTGAGGATAAATAAGCAAAACGCGCATAGCTGAAGCCTCACACAGAAAAACGTGCTACAACCGTAATTCTCCTGAGAGTATCGCCTCACCGCCGCGTTTCTGCTATTTCCTGGGAGAGATTTTAGAATTCGTATCAGTCTTGGCTCAATTTGATGTCAGTTCGACGAGGTTTTCCGCTTCGTTTGAGTCGGCTTCTGCCCCCTAAATCCCCCATTCTAGGGGACTTTGAAACTGGAGTCTCTGCTCAAAGTCCCCACAAGTGGGGGATTTAGGGGGCTTCCCGAATTCACAACCGGAGCGAACCAATTCCTGTCGAACTGACGTTAATTTGCTATCTGCGTCGCCGAGGAATTCCACTAATTTTTAGAACGTCGTAGAGCGTCGCACAGTAGGTCGGCAGCCCAAACGTCGCCGGACTGACCGCATTTTGGTAAGTGAAGTGCAGATAGTGGAGTGAAAACCGTTCCCAGTCGCCCATCTGAATGCGAAACAGAAAAATAAAGAAATCTGCCAGCCAGAGCGAGAGCGGAATGCGGAAATAGATTTTTTGGTTGAGATAATCACAGGTTTCTTCGATCGCCTGATTCACCGTGATTTTTTCGTTGCCTAACACCATGTCACGCGGCTCGTTTTCATCGGCAGCATGCTCAACGAGATGGCGCACCACTTGGGCAATATCTCGACCGTGAACAAAGTGAAAACTCCCCTCTGCGTCTAAAAATCGGATCAGCTTGATCCACTTCACCACATCTGATATTCCCGATGAGATGTGTGAGTAGGGATAGCCATCGCCGCCGCCCAAAACCAGAGTCGGAAAAACGGTCGTGACTTTGGGCGCGATCGCCAATTCTCCAAGTCTTGAATAGCAAATATATTTAGAGCGAATGTAATCGCTACCGATCTCTCCGGCTTCTTTGAGCGGCTGATTATCGCGACCCAACACACTCGCTGTGCAGAAATAAATCACCCGATCGCAAACGTCTGGGTCAAGCAGACTCATTAACTCCAGTGTTTTGACCACGTTGATCTCAT
Source organism: Phormidesmis priestleyi ULC007 (assembly GCF_003003695.1). Lineage (NCBI taxonomy): Bacteria > Bacillati > Cyanobacteriota > Cyanophyceae > Leptolyngbyales > Leptolyngbyaceae > Phormidesmis > Phormidesmis priestleyi. Next base: position 44,282 of record NZ_PVWG01000024.1, on the reverse strand, counting down.
GAACATCGTCGCCGCCCCAGGCTGTCGCCGTTAGCACCGCACAGTTAATGGTTTTCAGGAGACTGCTGTGCTGCCCAATGTCTCGCATATCAGCGCGAATCACCGTCACACCAGGACGAGCATGAACGTTTAACTTGAGCTTGTCAGGGTCTCTGACCAGCAAAAACAATTCATGCTCGGTTTCTTGAATTAAGGCTTCGGCAATGTAGTGACCGATGCAGCCACTCGCACCAGTCACCAAGATTCGCTTTAAGGTCATTTGAGCGCGGGTAGGGTGTCGGGGTTTCACCCTTAATAAGTTGATGTAGCTAGTAGCTTATCAACCTGTTTGGCAGTTTCAAAGAAGAACGCCGCATTTTCTTCAGGTGTAAGGGGAAGAATACCATGTCCGAGGTTGAGAATGTGTCCTCGATTACCTGCTTTGCGAATGGTGTCGAGAATGCGATCGCGGATGAACGCTTTAGACCCAAACAAAACGCCGGGGTCAATATTGCCCTGCACTTTGACATCTTTGCCTAATCGGGCCCGCGCATCTGCCATATCGACTGACCAATCAACCGAGACGATATCTGCCCCTGATTTTCCCATTCTTTCTAACACACCCGCGCTGCCGCTGACCAGCAAAATGAGCGGCGTGTCAGGATGGGTGGCTTTGACTTGCTTGAAGACCTGCTGCTGATAAGGCAGGGCAAACGTGTCGTAGTCTTGAGGGCTGAGTTGACCCGCCCACGAGTCAAACATTTGTACCACCTGAGCGCCACAGTCAATCTGATAGCGAATGTAAGTGGCGATCGAGTCTGCCAATTTCCCTAGCAGTTGATGCAAAATGGTCGGATCTGAGAACGCCATGTTCTTGATCACCGAGTAGGTTTTAGAGCCTTTGCCCTCAACCATATAAGCAGCCAGCGTCCAAGGTGCGCCGACAAAGCCCAACACCGTTGACTGGTTGCCGACTTCTTGACGCAGCGCGGTGAGGATTTGTTTGATAAAGGGCAGCGATTCTTCTGGCTCTAGGGGGCGCAGTTGATCGACTTGCGCCTGAGTGCGAATCGGCGAGTCAATAATCGGTCCTTTGCCCTCAGCAATATCCATCTCAACGCCCATCCCTGGTAGGGGCGTAACGATATCTGAAAAGAGAATCACGCCGTCTGGCTGAAACGCTTTCCAAGGTTGGAGAGAAATCTCGATCGCCACGTCTGGAATCTCGGAGCGCTCACGAAACGAGGGGTAGCGATCCCGCAAATCTCGATAGGCTTTCATATAGCGACCCGCTTGTCGCATCATCCACACGGGAGGACGATCGAGGGCTTCTCCTCGTGCCGCCCGCAATAAGTAAGGAACCTGCTGCCCCGTCATTTCCGCCTCTTTTGATAAGTGTTTCAAATTCATCTGTCAGCTTATCACTGTGAGTCTTCGCTTTGGCTGAGAAGTCTTGTAATGTAACGGTTTTGAAATGTTTGCCGAGAGTCAGGAGTCTTTCAATAGGTGTACGATCCCGATCGCTCAGTTAACCAAACCGCTACTTAAAGAAGATAGGGATCTCAAGCCTAAGAATGATTCTGAACGAGTAGAGACTGCATAGGCTTGTATTGTTCAAGCGAAATATTAGATTAAGGGACTTCAATCATGAAAACAAATGCAATCACTAAAGTTTTAGCAGCCAGCGCAGTTGCGATGAGTCTGGCAGTTCTCCCAGCTTCTGCTCAAACCGGAGGCACAGGCACCGGAACTACAGGTACAGGCACCGATGCGACGGGCACCACAACGACCCGAACTGATTACAATAATAACGACGATAGAAATGGTTATTGGGGCTTGATGGGCTTATTAGGTCTGTTTGGCTTGATGGGTCGCCGCAGCAAGCAAGATGACACAGCGAGTGCTTACCGTGACCCCAGCACGTCTGAAACGACGGGTTCACGCCGTTATTAATTCAGTCCTTTGATCAGGCATTTTTTGGGGCAAGCGTGATGTTTGCCCCATTTTCATTTTCAAGAAACTCTAGTGTAAATCTGCATCCCACACGGCAATGTAAATCCGATCGCGGTTATTGCGCTCAATTACGCCTTTCAATCCACCTTGCTGAAAGCTATATTGATTGGCTTGCCGTTGGTAGACACGCTGAAGCCCTGCCATCACATCGGCTGGGGCCTGACTGCCCAACATCCCGTTAACGGTGACTCGCATCAGTAACTCATCCAGCGAGGGAGCAAATGAGGCTTCGGTTTGACGGACTTTATTAGAGGTGCGATCGTAGCTATACGCTAAAGTCACCCGATCGGGAATGACTTCATACAAATCGCTGCGTGTGTTTGCCCAATAGCCTTTCTGGGTGGTGGTAGGTTCGCCCAAGGTAGCTTTAATCTCAGATTCAGACGTGCCTGTAGGAAAGCCTGGAATTCTAGAGGGAATTTGACCAGAGGGTTGAGATTCTTTGGGCTTTTGAGTCGGTTGGTCGGGCGGAGTGGGATCTGAGACTGGCGGGGGCGTTGGCTCGATCGAGACGCTAACTTTCGGTGAGGGTTGCGGAGATGCAGAGACAGTGGGACTGGGTGAAGATTCGGGGGATGGCGCGATCGAAGGCGAGGGTGAAGGTTCGATCGCAACGGGACTTTCTGACGGTTGAGGCCTAAATAGTAAAGCTGCGATCGCAACGACCATAATCGTGATCCCAGAGGCAGCCGCCATCCACTTCACTAATCTCAAACCGGATTTGCGCGGCGATGCTTCGATGCTTCGATGAGAACTGCCAATCTCGCCGATCACTTGTGTTCCGGTCGAGATTTCGCTAGGCAGGTTGCGATCGGGTGAACGAGGAATCGGCGGGCGCGGCACCATCGGGACAGTCGGCTCATGCACTTCGTAGAGATTGGGTGATTGAGAACCGCTTAAATTGCCTGGAAGGGTCGCTTCACGGGGGACAGTAAGGTCAGGACGCTGTGATTCAGAAGTTGGTAAGAGTTTTAGCCAAGCCTCCACCGTCGCCGGACGATATCGCACATCGAGTGCCATGCCTTGCATAATGGCTTGATTGACGGAGGCGCTGAGGTGAGGCTGCAACGATCGTGGGTCAGTCATCGGCTGACGATCGCGCAAAATCGAAGCGGTCGGAATCTGAGCCGTTAGCAGGGCATAAAGCGTGGCTGCCAGTCCATACACATCCGTGGCTGGGCTGCGCTTTTCTTGGACAAAATATTGCTCGATCGGCGCATAGCCTGACGAAATCATATTGGTGTGGGTTTGCGTCGAACCGGGCGTAAACTCACGAGAGATGCCAAAATCGATCAAAACAACTTGCTGAGTTCCGGTTCGTAGAATAATGTTTTGGGGTTTGATGTCTCGATGCAGCAGTCCGTTTTGATGCACCACTTGCAGCGCCGAGCCAATTTGCCGAATGTAGTGAATGGCGGTTGCTTCGGGCAGGGGGCGATCGGGAAAGACACACTCTTCTAGCGTGGGCCCAGGAATATAGTCCATCACCATAAACGACAAGCCATCTTCTAAGAAGAAGTCACTGACCCGCACGATGTTGGGATGAACGCAGATCGCTAAACGTCGGGCTTCATCTTGAAACTTACGCTGAAACTCTAAGAAGTTGGGATCGTTTCTCAAAGCTTCGTTGAGCGTCTTGATCACCACGACTTGATTGAGGTAGTGATGAGTCGCTTTGTAGTTAATGCCAAAGCCCCCTCGTCCGAGTTCTGCGTCGAGCGTATATTTGCCACCCTGTAGCGTTTTGCCGATTAGCGCATCCATGTTTTGTCGGTTGACGGCTTGTCCATTCTAAAACGACTTCACATTAACGTAATTTGCGGAACGATCGATCAGGCTTCTAGGGCAATCACAGGAATGGAACATTGAATGCGATTGAGCGGCTCTTGAGTGTCTGCGGAGTTTTCTAACCGTTCTAATCGCCCATTCATGACCTCCATCAAGGTTTGGCTCAACAGAAAGTTGAACCCCGACGATCGCGCTTTCAGTGGCTCAAAGGAATCTGATTTCGGCGATTCATCCGAGATCGTGACCGTTTTTAACAGGTCGATCGACTCACGCCAAAAATCCGCAGGGCGTTCGTCTTCTAACACCACATGGGCAAATTCTGAATCGACCGCGATTGCTGAGAGAGTGATTTTACCTTGCTGCATGGTGTCGATCGCGCTGTTGACCAAATTGAGCAACACTTGTCGAAACCACTTGGGGTCTGCCAGCACGTAAATCTCAGGGTCAGGCAACTCAACGGTCAACCACAAGTTGCGATTTTCGGCTTTGAGATGGGTCAAGTCTTTAACTTGTGATAGCAACCCTGCGAGTTGAACAGGCTGTAGCTCTAGCACGTCGGTTCCTTGCTCAACTCTGGCAACGCCAATGACTTCATCTAAAATCTGCACCATTTTGAGAGCAGATTCGTGAGCTTGAGTGATGAATTCTCGCTCCTCGGCGGTGTTTTCGCACAGGTCAGCCAGAATGAGTTGATGAACGCCAATGATGCCATTAAGGGGCGATCGTAGCTCGTGAGAGGTGCGTGAGAGAAACCCGCCTTTAAACTGACTCATCTCAACTGCCATTTGGTATGCCAGTTCAAGCTGCTGATAGCGGTTTGATAAAGAATCTGCGCCAGTTGTCGGTGCTACTGACTGAGAATTCTCTGGGCGGGGTTTTGTATGCCAGAGCCACCAGCCTGCTGTGAGTCCTAACCCTAGCCCGCTTCCCAGACACATCCAATTTATCCAGTTCATTTAATTAACACTGTTCTAATAGGACTTGACAGGTGCATCGAAGGGTTTCTAATCGAATGGGTTCCAGCCTCGTCATCAAATGATGAAGTGATTCACAAGTATTCTAAGATTCTCCCTGATTTGGCAGATTTAACTCGATCGCGCCTTGACGAAGAATCTCCCATCCGTGACCCGTCCATTTTGCAACAGTAGAAGGCATCCCGGAGCCAGCCTGATTGTCAAATTTTAAGCGATCGAGTTCCAAGGGCAACAGTGTCATCACTTCTAAAAATGCTGTCTCGATTTCAGACATGGTTTGGAGGGCGGGTTGTCCTGACTTGTTAGCGCTGGTGGTTGCTAGAGCGCCCGTCTCTGACAAAATAGCGCGAGCGATCGAGTGATTGGGGACTCGAACTCCGATCGTAGTGGGATTGTTGGGATTCATCGTGGCAGGCACGCGATCGCTGGCAGGAAGCACTAATGTTAATGCACCTGGTAAGTAGCGTTCAGCGACTTGTTGCCAAACTTGCCGCTCTGCGTCAGTACCAGTGACATATTGCCATAAGTCAGAGACTTCTGCTGCCATTAAGATCAGTGGTTTGTCTAAACTACGCTGTTTAGTAGTGAAGATTAGATCGGCTCGATCGGGTCTAGCGGCTAATGCTGGAATGGTATCGGTCGGAAAGCTGATTAAGTGATCACCCGATCGAACGCCATCAACTAGGGTTTGAAGAGAGACTTGAGACATTAGATTGTACGGAAAAAGAGAACAAAGATTCTATGTTAATAGTTTTGGATGAGTAGTTCTCGACCTTGAGCAGCACATTCTTGCTTGTAGTTGTTCATCCCATATTGAAGCGTCCATTCAGTAATATTGGCAAACTCGAACAACTTCCTAATCTCAGGAGAGTCGTCATAAGTAATTAGCCATTTGTGCTGACATTGACGCATGTTGTCAGCAAAACGCTCATGATCAAAAGCAGTATGTAGGTTTCCTCTCAAGCCGTAGAGCTTTGATTTTGTAGCACTTAAATAGGGCGGATCGAGGAAGATAAAAACGTTTTCGCCGTTTTGAAACAATAGGTTTTCGTAGTCGCCATGAGTGATGTGAATAGACGATAAGTGAACAGAGAGGTTTCGTAGCCTGGCGATCGATGAATCTGTAAACCTTCGGTCAAAAGCTTGCTGAGAGTAGCCACCTGAGTCAACGGTGCCTGAAAAAGTAATGCGATTTAAGACAAAAAAACGGACTGCTCGCTCAAAGTCACTAAGTTTTAGATCCTCACGAGTGAAATACTTAAATAGCTCTCTACCATCAATACATTTTTGTTTGATTCTGTCTACTTCGTCAGCCAAAGATTCGATCTCTGTTTTTGCATATAGCCAAAAGCAACACAAATCAAAGTTTAAGTCATTGACCCAGTATTGTTTTATTCGGCTACCAAATAGTTGTTTTACTGCAAGGAAAACTGAACCACCCCCTACAAAAGGTTCTCTATATTCGCCAACGTTTAACGGAATATGCGGAATTATTTTATCGAGAGCTTTTGACTTGCCCCCAGGGTAACGGAGCGGGCTTTTGGCTTGAGGCATAGTAGTAAGATACTTCCGTGTCATCGGTTTGTATGAAGTCACTTGCACTAGATCTGTTAGGGTCAAAATCTGCAAAAGGTACAAACGCAGCCTCTTTAGAGCAGTGCGCCTTCTGAAATAGGTTGATGATGCAGCACCATTAATTGTTCATCCCTTAAAGTTTCCACTGCATAATTTCGTCCTTGCGTATCGCTGAACTCAACCTCAAATACCCCAGGCTCATACACTTCAACAATAGTTCCAACTTGTCCACGATATAGCTCTAGTTCTGGTAAGTTTTCAATTAATGCAACAACATCCAGCAATTGCATGGGTGAACTCATTTGCTAAATCTCCTTAACGGCTTGGTCAGAGTTTGGCAACTTCATAGACACAATGATAAGTCTGTCGCCGCTCAACCGCATTGTTAGCTCGTTAAACCCGAAAGCCAAAGTTAAGCTTTAAATACGATCGCCCCAACCCTCATCAAATTCCTCAGCAGGAATCCAACATCTTCCTCTAAAGTGGGAAAGCTGTCTAAAAAGCGTCTGATGACCGATCGGAGATCTGCTGAAAAACACTTGATTATTTTTACTCGCTACCCAAAGCCAGGGAAAGCAAAAACTCGACTGATTCCAGCGTTGGGCGCAGCAGGAGCCGCAGCGCTACATCGGCAAATGGCAGAACACACGGTGTCACAGGCAAGACTGCTTCAAGGCGATGTAGACATTGATGTGCTGTTTGTGGGGGGCGATCGCGCTCAGATGCAAGACTGGCTCGGTCACGATTTGCACTATCACCCTCAGAGTGTTGGAGACTTGGGCGATCGCATCACTCACGCATTTCAATCAGCGTTCGATCGCGGTGCAAAATTTGTCGTCGCGATCGGAACTGACTGCCCTGATCTCGATGCGTCTCTATTAACACTAGCATTCCAAAAATTAGTCACTCACGATTTAGTCATCGGTTCTGCTACAGATGGTGGCTATTATCTAATTGGATTACATTACCCGATTCCAGATCTGTTTCAAAATATTACTTGGAGTACTTCGATTGTCTATCAGCAGACGATTGCGATTGCAGAGAAATTACAGTTATCAATTGCGAATTTACCTATGTTGAGTGATATCGATCGTCCCGAAGATTTGGAGAAATTCTGAACCCTGTGACCGAAACCATCTCTATTATCATTCCCGTTCTCAACGAAGCTCATCAGCTTTCTAAAATTCTGCACATTCTGCAACAAGCACTTGATGTAGAAATCATTGTCATTGATGGCGGAAGCCAAGATCAGACGCTAGAGATTGCAAAAAGAGCCGGAGTCAAGATCATCCAATCCCCGATCGGACGTGCCCACCAAATGAATGCAGGAGTCGCCGATGCAACAGGCGATATTTTGCTATTTCTGCATGCTGATACTCGGCTACCTAGAGACTTTGACCTCACGATTCGCGACACTCTCAGCCAATCAACGGTGATCGCAGGAGCTTTTCGTCTAAAAATCGATGCGCCTGGCTGGAAGCTACGAGTGATTGAATGGGGCGTAAATGCGCGATCGCGCTATTTGCAAATGCCCTACGGCGACCAAGCTATTTTTCTCAAAACCACGACCTTTCAAGCCCTCGGAGGGTTTCCTAACCTGCCAATTATGGAGGATTTTGAACTGGTGCGGCAGTTAAAGCGACAGGGACGAATCGCGATCGCATCCACTGCCGTGATCACCTCTGGGAGACGTTGGCAAAAATTAGGCGCGGTCAGAACAACGCTGATTAATCAGTGTGTGATTTTGGCGTATTTGCTTGGGGTGTCACCTGATCGCGTTGCTCAATGGTATCGCAGCGGCATGAAACGCCTGAGAAAATGATCCCGCTCAATGCACCGATCGGCAGAATTCATTAGACTAGAGCAAACCGCGATCTTGACCATTTATTGAATTCCATCTAGCGCTTATGGCAGTTCGTAAAGACACGATTTTTGAACAATATCTGGCACCGATCGCTCGTCTGTTTATCGACGAACCCGCCCTACGACGATTTTATGAAAGCATTGACTGGCCAACCGAGAGCGATCGCTTTCGAGATCCTCAACTCACTTATCCCACTTATTACAGCAGTCAAAACTTTCACAGCATCGAAAACGGCTATCTCAATATCAGTGCTGCCGTTTCCTACGATCCGATTACGCAATATGCGCTGCCTCCTAATGAAATGTGGGTGCGTCAGGGTTTAATTGATGCCATTCAAGCCAAACCTCGTCGCATTCTCGACTTAGGTTGCGGCACAGGCTCCACTACGCTTTTGCTGAAACAAGCTTTTCCCCAGGCTGAAGTCATCGGCATTGACTTGTCCCCATATATGCTCGTCGTCGCTGACCATAAGGCAAAACAAATGGGGTTGGAGATTCAATGGCAGCAAGGCAACGCTGAACAGACTCGCTTTCCTGGTGCCTCTTTTGATTTGGTTACTGCATCACTGTTGTTTCACGAAACGCCCCCGATCGTCGCCCAGTCCATTCTCCAAGAGTGTCATCGGCTTCTGACCCCTGGCGGCGAAGTTCTGATCCTAGATGGCAGCCAAAAAACCCTGAGACAGACCGAATGGTTAACTCAAATCTTTGAAGAACCTTACATTCAAGACTACGCTGCTGGCAACCTCGATGCCTGGATGGGAGCGGCGGGATTTGGGGCAGTTCAGACGCAGGAATTTTGGTGGATTCATCAAGTGACTCGCGGCGTGAAGCCGTTACTGGTTCAGCGAGTTCGACCTGAACAATTGATAATAGAAGATGGACAGTGGGCGACCCCTTGCGGGTAACTCGAAGAGATCGGCTAGAAGAATTAGACATTACAGATGATTTGGGTAGGGGCAATCCCCCCGTGGTTGCCCTCCGTCAGGGGTAGGCACGGGGGCGCGACCCCTACAGCCATCTCATCTCCTCATTTTGCAACGCTGAAAAATCTTTACGTTCGATCGTTTCCTCCCATCTCTTGCCGCAACTGCCGCAAAACTTGACTGGTGCCTTCCTGGAGAGCTTGCTGAACGCGATCGGGGATGAGTTGTGTAATGGGCAAATCGGGAAACACGAGACTGGTAGCTGATTCCTGATAGTTACTGTCGTTGAGCAGATTGATTTTAAGCTTGCCTTTGTTGTAGATCCAGACTTCGGGCACCTGAATTCCGGCGTAAGCTTCTAGGGTGGTTTTTGAGGTGACATCGGCTTCGATCGCTAAATCGGGCGGCGGATACACATCCAGATTCATCGACATCATGCACTCTCGCACTCGCTTTGCATTCTCTCCGATATAAAAACAGGTATCGGGTTCTAATCCAGCTTGCTTTTTTTTGCGTCGAAAGGTCGTCGAGCCAAAATCCTCCCAATCTAAATTTCGAGCATCCAGCAGGATTTTGACGAGATCTCCAATAATGCGGTTGGGACGTTCGTGGGCGGGTAAAGGTGACACAATTTCTAGCACTCCATTGCTGTAGGCGATGCGGGCACTTCGCTTTTCGCCCAGTTCTTCTAAGATGGCTTCAAATTTTTCCCAGGTGATGTCTGTAATGGTCAAGACGCTACCTGGTTCAAGCACAATGTTTTTGATGGGGACTGTGACTGGCGTTACGATTTGAGTGGTCATTGCTAAAACCTCGATCGCGCAACAAGTTGAAATTCGCCTACACGGGTAATCCTAACGCTTTGGCAATCAGGGGCAGCAGTTTGCTAGAGGCTTCTGCAAGTTTGGCGGTGTCGGGAAGGTTGGCGATCGTGCCTTTCAAAAAAATCATTGCTTTCTCACCGAGGGATTTTTTCTCTGGCTGTTCAGGGTTTTGTCCGACTTCTGCCAGGGTTTTGACTTGTTCTAAAGCGTTCGTTTTGCCTTTTCCTGAGAGTTCAGAATCGGATGCGATCGCCGTTTGCAGTTCTGTGAGCAGTTCTTTAATTCCAGGTTGTTCGGTTGTTGATTCTGGCAATTGATTAATCGTATTCGTCACGTTGCCGCTAATGTCACCTAAGTTGAGTGCTTGTCCACTTGCGTTGAAGTTTCCGCCAATGTTACCAATGTTAATATTACGGCTTGAATCATTAGTTTCTTGCATGGTTCCAGTTCCTACAGCTTGATTAGTAACGTTTAAGGGATGACGGGCTAACTCTAGAGCAATATCTTTAATGTCAGCCGATCGCAGTTGTTGCAGGTGATCGATTTTTGCTTGGAGTTGTCGCACCTGATCTTCATAGGGTTTGAGAAAGTCTTGAGAGATTTTGGCTTTGTCGGCATCGGGGGCGACTTCTAGCGTTAATAACGCATCGCTGCCTTTACGTTCGATCGCTAAAATCGATTCATGGGTGATGTCTGGATTTTTTTGCATCAATTCCTGAAAGGCTGCGGCAAAGGCTTCTCGATTCATGCCGTCGCGAAGCAGAATTTGGACGGTATCCATAATCTTTTTGTAGAGCTTCTCAAAGTCTCCGGGCTGAAACACTTTGTCGGGGTCGTGGGGGCGACGTTCTCGACTACCGATCGCGTTGGGTTGCTCTAGCAAATAGACAAACTGACAATCGACCCGATCGAGTTTTGTGGTGTGGTCGATGTTCCAAGATTCTAGACAAGCTCCGGTGAGATAGGCTTGGCTAAAGTCTGCTCCAACGGCGAGGGTTTTGGTCAAATTTGCGTGATTGAGATTGGCTTGCTGAAGGGCTGCATGGCTCAAATTTGCCTGTTCTAAATTGGCGCATTCGAGGTTGATTCCTTTGAGATTTGCATTGTAGAGATCGACATTTTTATAGGATTTTTTGTAGCCGTTCCGTATGGTTAATAATTCACAGACCGCAGGGTTTGCAAGAATGGAAGTTCCGAGACGGGCACGATCGAGCTTCGTGGCGTTTGACCAACAGACTTGATGCAGAATGGTTTGTTTTTGTCTGGTGTGATTGAAGTTGGTGCTTTTGATAATGGCTTTGGTGAAGTCTGCATCGGTGAGATCAGCGCCGCAGAAGGAAGTGCCCCCGATCGCGCCGAAGGCAACTCCGATTGTCCGAATGAGCGCAAATTTTTCATCGCCCCTTAATGCACGCCAAGCGATGTAAGCACTCAACAACGTGAAAGCGACAGCGACAGCACCAGCGACAGCACCAGCGATAGCACCAGCGACAACGACAGCGACAGCACCAGCGATAGCACCAGCGATAGCACCAGCACCAGCGATAGCACCAGCGACAGCGACAGCGACAGTGGTAGCACCAGCACCAGCGACAGCGACAACGCCAGCGACAGCGACAACGCCAGCACCAGCGATAGCACCAGCGACAACGCCAGCACCAGCGATAGCACCAGCGACAGCAATGACAACAAATCCAAGAGCTGCTGCTATGCCCTGACGAATCGTAAGAGTAAAGAAGAGGGTATATATCAGTAGTACAATGCCACCCGCAACAGGATTAAAATTATCACCAGGAATGAAATAATAGATTGCTAGGTATCCAGCAATACCTGAGAACAATCCTGAGAAAGCTGATAGCAACAATGAAAAAATCACTAAACTGACTGCCCATCGCTTTTGCAATCCTGCTTTTGCCCCTGTAAAATTTGCCCCTCTCAAAATTGCGTTGCTAAAATTTGCCCCTCGGATATCGGCGTGCGAAAAATTTGCCCCCGTCAGATCTTGCCCTCTAAAGTTACGTCCTCGCAGATTTTGACCAGAGAAATCCATAGCAAAGAGGGCTAAGTGGGTTTAACAAACCAGTATAGAAAAATAAAAACAAATCCGGTAGTCTTTCCTGAGATTGGGGCAAGAGATCCTACCGTGTACACACCCCTCTTTCGATTCGTTATGGCTGAGACCTTCGCCCCCTAAATCCCCCAAAATTGGGGGACTTTGAGCCAAGACTTCCGGTTTCAAAGTCCCCCAGAATGGGGGATTTAGGGGGCACAAGCCGACTCAAACGGAGCAATCAACGACTTGTGTATACTCGGTAAGGAAAGAGATTAGGGGTTTGAACCGATCGCTTCTCTCCTCCTGGTAAAGTGAGAGTAGTCTTTTTCATTTCTTCATGGTGCTCAAAGCAGTTCTTTTCGATTTCAACGGCGTGATCATCAATGACGAACCGCTTCACGAAAAGTTGATTGAGCAACTTCTGATCGAGGAAAATCTTCGCCCCAAGCCAGGAGAATTTCGGGAGATGTGTTTAGGGCGCAGCGATCGCGCCTGTCTCTCAGATCTGCTAGAAAGTCGCGGCAGAATCGTCAGCGATCGCTATCTCGACGACCTGCTCGATCGCAAAGCCAAAGCCTACGTGCAGCAACTCTCAGTCTTAGAAACCTTACCAACTTATCTGGGGCTAGACGATCTAATCTTTAATCTTCGCTCGACTCAGTGCAAACTAGCGATCGTCAGTGGTGCCAGCCTGAGTGAAATCGAGCTTATCTTAGAACGATGTAAATTGCGGGAATATTTCACTACGATCGTGTCGAGCAATGACTTAACCGTAAGTAAACCCGAACCCGATGGCTATCTTCTAGCAGTTGATCGCTTAAATCAGACGTTTCCCGATCTCGATTTGCATCCGGCTGAATGTTTAGCGATCGAAGACACCTTCGCAGGCATTGCCGCCGCAAAACGGGCAGGCATTCCCGTAGTCGGGGTTGCCAACACTTATCCGTTCCATATGTTGCAGCGCTGCGCTAATTGGACAGTAGACTATCTCTCAGATCTAGAACTCGATCGGGTTCAGCAAGTTTTCTCTAAAGAGACTCTTGAGTCAGAAACAGAGTAGTTTTGAGATGGTAGAATATCACTAAACGGGGAGTTAGCTCAGTTGGTAGAGCGCTGCGATCGCACCGCAGAGGTCAGGGGTTCGATTCCCCTATTCTCCATCCCCTAAATTAACGTCAGTTCGATGAGTTCTTTCGCTTTGTTGTTGAGCGCTTCTGCCCCCCAACCCCCCAATTTTGGGGGACTTTTAGATAAAATTTCTCGTTCAAAGTCCCCCAATTTTGGGGGATTTAGGGGGCAGCCCAGATTTGCAACCCCAGCGAAAAGCTTCATCGAATTCACGTCAAATCAATTGTTCATTAAGGAGCTATTTATCAACAAGTCATCAGAGCGGTAGTTCAAAGTCTTGTTGTCTACATTCCAGGCTACTTGTTGATTGTTCTACTAAACCTCAGTCTGAATCACAAATAGAACCTGATCGATCGCAACTAACTGCCCCTGAGTGCATCGAACATTCAGAATCGTACCTGAAACCGGAGCGATGATCGCGATCTCCATTTTCATCGCCTCTAACACCACGAGCTTATCTCCAACCTCAACTACGTTTCCTTTTTCGACTACAATCTGCCAGACATTAGCGGGCATGTGTGCCTTCACCACCTCGCTGTTGGGCGACAATTCTAACTCGCTTTCTGGGATTGCTGCGGGAGGCTCGATCGCCGTCTCAACTTGAATATTGAGTTCTGCCCAGCGATCGCGCTCTGCTTCAAACGCGGATTGTTGGGTTGTTTTGAACGCGATCGTTTCGTTGGCTATCGATCGCAAAAACTCGTTATAGTGTCTCAGACTAAAGGTTTTTTCCTGAATCTCTAATTTCACCTTGCCCTGAATAAATGCTTCGCGATACTTCAACAAGTCAGGGGCAGACATGGGATAGAACCGAATCTGATCAAAAAAGCGCAATAGCCAGGGTTTTCCTGCCTGAAAATCAGCCGTTTGTTGATAGCGATTCCACATCTGCACAGTGCGACCCACAAACTGATAGCCACCGGGGCCTTCCATGCCATAGACGCACAGATAAGCGCCCCCAATGCCGACCGCATTTTCGGGTGTCCAGGTGCGAGCGGGGTTATATTTTGTTGTCACCAACCGATGACGCGGATCGATCGGAGTCGCGACGGGTGCGCCTAAATAGACATCGCCCAATCCCATTACTAAATAGCTGGCGTTAAAGACAATTTCTTTGACTTGTTCAACACTGTCTAAGCCGTTAATCCGGCGAATGAATTCAATATTGCTGGGGCACCACGGCGCATCACTTCGCACCGATTGCATATATTTTTGAATCGCCAATAACGTCGATTCGTCTTCCCATGAGAGCGGGAGATGAATGATTCGCGTCGGGACTTCCATGTCCTCGATCGCCGGAAGTTGCTTTTCAGCAGCTAGTAACGTTTCTAGCAGTTGCTCTAAGTGCAAAACCCGACTGTCATAATGAACTTGTAGCGATCGTATTCCTGGTGTTAAATCTAGAATTCCAGCAATCGGATTTGATTGCAGCCGCGTCATTAGCGCATGAACTCGAAATCGCAGATTCAAATCTAAAACCAGTTCGCCATATTCGATCAAAAGATATTTATCTCCTGATGGGCGATAAGTCACCGCGATTTGATCAGGTGTTTCAGAAATCTCGTGCAGTGTTGCTCGATCAGATCTGTCTTGTGTTAAAAATTCTGATGGATTAGTAATCAATACAGCATCTTTAGACGGTATATTTTTTTGCAGCGTGTTAATCTCTTGATCTTGCTCAAGTTCTTTTTGCAGCGCTTCCGCAAACGTTAACTGATGGAATCTAATTGTGTCACCTGGTTTAAGCTGCCCCACTTTCCAGAGGTCAGACTGCACGATCGTAGCAGGACAGACAAATCCACCTAAGCTCGGCCCATCGGGGCCCAAAATCACAGGCATATCTCCGGTGAAATCGATCGTGCCGATCGCATACGCGTTATCGTGAATATTCGAGGGATGCAGACCCGCTTCGCCGCCGTCCGTCCGCGCCCACTGTGGCTTTGGGCCGATTAAACGAACCCCCGTTCGAGAAGAGTTGTAGTGTACTTCCCAATCGGTTGCAAAAAAGGTCGCAATGTCTAACTCTGTAAAGAAATCTGGCGCACCGTGAGGGCCGTAGAGAACGTTAATTTTCCAAGTGTTGGTGTAGTGCGGAATCAGGGTTGAAGGAAGCGATCGGAGAGGCTGACTTTCACGAACACGATGTAATTTCAGCACGTCTCCGGTGCGAAGGGTGCGTCCGCAGTGTCCGCCAAATTGCCCTAACGTAAAGGTGGCTTTGCTGCCCAAATAATCGGGAATTTTGAATCCGTTTTGCACTGCGAGATAGGTTCTACAGCCGTGTCCTTGAATCGATTTAAGCCGTAAAATACTGCCCGCAGAAATCGAGATCGTCGTCCACAAAGAGACGGGATTGTCGTCGATCGTGGCTTGCATCTCAGCTCCCGTCAGACAAATCACGGCATCGGTGTTAAAGCGCAGCGTCGGCCCCGACACCGTAAACTCTAGCCCTGCTGCATCCGACGAATTGCCCACCAACTGATTAGCAAACCGAAACGCCAACGAATCCATTGGCCCTGATGGAGGTACACCTACATCCCAATATCCCGTACGCCCCGGATAATCTTGAATCGTGCTGAAGGTTCCCGGTTCTAAAACGTCGATCGTACTGGGCGTATAGTGGAATGACTCTAGAAATCGCGTACTGATATCACCAGTGTTGTAAGTCTCATTGTCTAAAATTTGTCTTAGATAATCTAAATTACATTCAAGTCCTGCAATTTGGCATTCATCGAGCGCTGATTTTAATTGCTCGATCGTGTCTTCGCGACTATCTCCATGCACAATCACCTTCGCGATTAAGGGATCGTAAAATGGTGTAATTTCAGTGCCGCGATCGACCCACGTATCACACCGCACAGAATGGGGAAACACAACCTCTGTCAAGAGTCCAGAACTTGGCTGAAAGTTTTTACCCGGATCTTCTGCGTAAATTCTGACTTGAATCGAATGTCCTTTAGGCTGATGTCGATACTCCTCTAACGGAAATAGGTCATCAGCCGCTAATCGCACCATCCACTCGACTAAATCAACTCCGGTCACTTCTTCGGTGATGCCATGCTCAACCTGTAAGCGAGTGTTGACCTCTAAAAAATAAAACTCGCTTGTCGTTGCATCAAATACAAACTCAACTGTGCCTGCTGACTGATAGTTAACCGCTTTAGCAAGTCTCACCGCCGCATCTGCTAAATCGTGACGAAGTTGATCGCTGATTCCGGGTGCAGGCGTTTCTTCAATCACTTTCTGATTGCGCCGTTGAATCGAGCAATCCCGCTCACCGAGAGCAATCACGCTGCTGCCGTCACCAAAAATCTGCACCTCTAGATGTCGGGCCCGATCGACATATTTCTCTAAATACACCCCACTTTGACCAAAATTATTCTGACTCAAACGCTGAACAGTTTGAAATAATTCTGGCAATGCGGCTTCGGTGCGACAAAGCTGTAGTCCAATTCCGCCGCCGCCCGCAGTGCTTTTGAGCATCACCGGATACCCGATCGTACTCGCAGCAATCTGCGCCTCTTCTAAGCTTCCCAAAAGCGAACTCCCCGGCAGGAGTGGCACTTGATTTTGGGCGGCTAACTCTCGCGCCGTATGCTTTAGCCCAAACCGTCGCATCTGATCCGGGGTTGGGCCAATAAACACGATATTTGCAGCCGCACACGCTTCCGCAAACTCAGCATTCTCGCTCAAAAACCCATACCCCGGATGGATCGCTTGAGCATCTGTCTGCTGCGCTGCCTCTAAAATTCGCTCCCAGCGCAAATAGCTATCGGCGGCGATCGCTGCTCCAATTTCCACAGCTTCACCCGCCATTGTCACATGACGAGCATAGGCATCTGCTTCAGAATAGACCGCAACCGAGGCAATCTTGAGACGATCGAGGGTGCGAATAATTCGACAGGCAATCTCACCCCGATTTGCGACTAAAACTTTGTTAAACATGGTGAATAATCAGGAGATTAGCGTGTCAATGCGGGAATCTGTGTAAGGGCATGGCACTGCCGCGCCCATTGTCTTTGCAAATAACCGATATGATTTAACTCACAATCTTAAAACACATCCCAAATCAATAATTGAATCGGAGTTGGATTGTAAGCATTACATGGGTTATTCATCTGTGGACAATTAGAAATCACCACGAGCGCATTCATCTCAGCGCGCAAATCTACAATGCTGCCGGGATCAGAAATGCCATCGACAATTTCTAACGTGCCGTCTTTGCTGACAGGGACATTCATAAAGAAATTGATGTTGCTCGTCATATCCCGTTTGCCCATTCCGTAATCTTTGAGGGCGTAGAGAAAATTTTCGACACAGGCATGCTGCCACTTTTTATCTAACCCAAACCGCACCGAGTTGCTTTCACAACTGCACGCACCACCCGATGTATCATGCTTCCCGCAGGTGTCTTTAACCACTGTCATCAGCACCTTTCCATCATTAGAATAGAGTTTCGTTCCTGTTGTAATGAAAATATTGTTCTGCATCCGAATCGTGTCAGGCGCACTATATCGCTCACTCGGATCATCGGCATTGTAGACCAAAAAATCGACTGCCTGATTGCCTCCTAAATCAACAATTCGTAGAGTCTGACCTTTTTTGATCACTTGTGCCCAAGGCTTTCGGGCGGCGAGGACTTGATCGTAAACGGCTAACTTAGGATCTAATTCGGGTTGTGTGGTTGAAATCATTGTGTGCTCCTGCGTAGTGAATTAAATAAACAAAGCATCCGTGTTTTGAAACCCGCGAATCGCTTCGGGTGATGCAGTTCGACACAAATCATTAACACTCGGATCAGGCGATCGCCAAACCACAACGCGAATGGGTTTAGGATCATAAGTCGAAATCGGATCGAGCACATGCGGACAATTTGAGAGAATTGCTAAAACATTCATCTCTGCTCGCAAATCAATCAAGTCTTCTGCCTTAGAAGCGCCGTCTATCCACGTCATCGATCCGTCTGGCTCAACGACCACTTGAGAGAACAGATTCAGATTCGGCATAATGTCTTTTTTGCCCATATTTCGCTTAGTCAAAGCAAGTAGAAAATTGTCGCGAGAGTTGCGGTTGTCATCGCTATATTTGGCGGCATTGGTGGCAACATTGCTACATCCCGATAATGTGTCGTGATGTCCACTCGTATCTTCAGTCAGCGAGAACAACACGCGCCCCATATCGGAGTAAAGCACCATTCCCTTTTTGAGAAAGGCGTTGAACTGAATTTTTGCCGTGTCTGCCGCGTTATATCGCTCTACAACATTGTCGGCGTTGTAGCACAGCATTGAGACTCCTCTAGAGCCTTCTAAATCGATAATTCGCAGGGTGGTGCCGCGCTGAATCACCCGCGACCAGTAAGCCCCACCCGGAACAATTTCATCCCAAATAATCAAAGCGGGATCAATCTCTAACGAATGCTCGGTTGTTGGCGCTGTAGACATGATTGGCTCCTTAACAATAAATGGCAAAAGCCCAGGAAGCCGCAAACAGTGAAAGACTGCTGTATGGCTCTCCCGGGCTTTTTTCCCGCCGTGTGACCGTTTGATTAGAAACGGTTGCTTCTCTCGGACCAGACGTTTAACTGAGCTAAACCGGAACCCTAGAAGCGAATTCTGTTGTGCTGTGCTGCGATCGTGAAACCAAAAACTAAAAGATTTGCAATTAGTATACGTCTTTTAGCAAAGATTCAACGTCTACAAAACGGACTATTTTAACGTCAGTTCGCTGCGTTCTTCAGCGCTTCAGCCCCCTAAAACCCCCAATCCTGGGGGACTTCAAGCCCAGAATTGAGGTTCAAAGTCCCCCAATTTTGGGGGATTTAGGGGGCAGCTCAGATTCGCAACCGCAGCGAAAAGCTTCATCGAATTTACGTTATTTTACCTCTCCTTACTACTAACAAAACTGCCAAAAGAAACCGTATCGAGAGATACATTCCCTCACCAACCGAGTGTTCATCAATTATTGTGAACCATGAGAAACTGACCGTTGCCGTTAATCTCACCATCGCAACAGGCAAAGTTGGAACCCAGCCAGATCAGATAAAATCGCCAGATGCGACGGAACTTAGCCGGGTCGATGCCATAGCCTAGATTTTTAACCTCGTCATAGCTATCATCAAAGTTTTTCAGCCAAGCTTCAAAAGTTTGGTGATAATTTGTGCCATTCAGATACCATCTATCGATCGTTTTGAAGTCTTTGTTGAACGTAGGAACGGTATCAAAACTCCAATAGCGACCGTGAGGAAAGATGTATTTGTGCGTAAAAACGCTAGAGATGTTGTTGGGAGTGCGAACCGTGATGATGTGAAGGAAAAACTTGCCCTCTGGCTTTAAGAATGAAGCCAATTTTTTGAAAGCATTGGTTAAATTTCCGACATGGCAAAAGACCCCAACGGAAACAATTTTATCAAACTTTTCTTCAAACTGAACCTCGTTGAGATCTCCTTCTACAAGCGTGAATCGACCTGAACTGAGATAACTCTCAGGATCTTGCATCTTTTGACGCATATATTCACACTGCTCATGGCTGAGATTCAAGCCCGTAAATCTGACATTCGGAAACTTAGACAAGATATAGTTTGGAACGCAGCCCCAACCACAACCAAAATCTAAGATGTTGTCGCCATCTTGAATCTCAAGTTTTTCAATCATGTCGTCGATCATGTGCATTTGAGATTGCTCTAGATCAACCGCTCCTTTTTCCCACAACCCCATGCTGTATTTGGGGTAAATCACCTTCCAATCACCAATCATTCGATTCAACATGCCTTGGGGGAGATCATATTGAATCTTCATCAACTCCTTAGAGCCTTCTGCCAAGTGGTCAGTTTCTCCTAAAACCCATTCATACGGGGCGAGGAGTGATGGGAAATGCTTGAAAATCACAGGCATACAGGTATTAAACAGCGATCGCAAAACCGAGTCGGGCACCTCTAGCCCATTAATATAAGACTCAGCGACCGCCATCTGCACCGCGTTCACAACTTCGACGACCCCGCGAGTTGCTCTATAGGCTAAGGGGTTTTTAGCAGAAATATCACCGACAATAGGAACGTAGCGCTGAAAATCTTGTCCAGTGGATAGGGAAGTCATAGAATTATCTCCAGGCATCCTCTGATGGATTGAAGTAAGATGCCACAGAGAAAATAGTTTTTAAGGCTTCTTAAGCTTATTTCAAGCTTGTCTCAACATATATCAAACTAAGCTTACAAAAATTTATGAATGTCATCGATCGCGAACGCTTGATTACGCAAGCAGAATATGCCAAGCAATTGCGCCCTTTGCTGCCTCCAGAAGCATTTCTTTCTGACCACAGCAAAGTCTGGATCTTGTTGATTAACGTTGCAATTTTAATCTTGGGCTGGGGAATTGCCGATCGTCTGCCCCAGTGGAATGGCTACTTCTTGTGGCTTTATTTACCGCTCACTTTGGTGATGGGAAACAGTGTAATCGTTTTAGCATTTAGTACTCATGAGGTAATGCACAGTTGTGCGATTAAGAATCCACACTTGAGACGGATTGTTAGTCTTTTAGGCTGGACAATATTATGGACACCCCCCACATTATGGAAGGCTGTGCATAATCGGGAACATCACAACAAGACCAACTCTTTGCACGACCCCGATCGCAACTATTTGCATGAGCAACCCAAAAACTGGGGAAAATGGATTCGGAATCTCCTCACCCCATCGGCAGAAATTCATCCATTCTGGTTAGGAGTTGGGATGGCTCATGCGTGGGGCTATCACACATTTTGCAACTTAATGTCAGTGCTGTTGTTTAATGATGGTTTAACCGAGTTTCCTCCGGCTGCATTCAAAGTGAGCTTAAAGGAACGCAGGGCGATCGCGCTTGAATTCTTGGTAATGTTAGGCATTCACCTCAGTATCTTAACTTACCTCGGATTTCATCCTATAAAACTGCTGCTTAGTTACTTTCTGCCCATCTGGATTGGCTACAGTGGTGCCATCTTTTACATCTATACCAATCATCTAATCTGCCGGATGACCAGCATTAACGATCCGCTAGTTAATAGCCTTTCAATCAAGGTTCCCAAACTATTTGACTTACTCCACTTGAACTTTTCCTATCATACAGAACACCACATTTTCCCAGGCATCAACTCAGACTACTATCCAGTCGTTCAAGAACTATTGCAGGCTCGATATGCCGATCGGTTCAATTTGTTGGATGCTGGAGAAGCTTGGCGCTTGATCTTACAAACACCCCGACACTATAAAGATGAGAATACCTTTACCGATTGGTCAGGAACAAAGTCTGTCCCCTGTCCCCTTTCTTCTACAGACGATTGAGAAATGAAATTCTTCTCAACTTTTATAGCCGCTATTCTTGCAGTTGTTCTACTACCTTCCTTTATGGTTCTTGCTCAAGGGGCTGCGATCGCGCCCAACGAAAATTTAGTGACTGAGGGCATTCCCTCAATCCCCGCTACGCTTGCCGAAACCGTCGATCGCTATACGCAATTTCGATCGGCGAGTTTGTCGAGTTGGCATCCGACTAAGCGAGAAATGTTGATTTCGACGCGCTTTGCAGACACGCCACAGGTGCATTTAGTCAAGTTTCCGTTGGGCAGTCGTCAGCAGATGACGTTCTTTCCTGAGCGGGTGAGTGGGGCAACCTATCAGCCCACTCAAGGCGACTATTTTGTGTTGAGCAAAGACATCGGCGGCAACGAGTTTAGCCAAAATTATCGCCATAACTTCGAGACGGGCGATGTGACGCTGTTGACCGATGGCAAATCAAAAAACAGTCGCGGCATCTGGTCAAATCGCGGTGATCGCATGATCTACACCTCCACTCGGCGAACGGGTCAAGATACTGACTTTTACAGCATCGATCCCGCAAATTCGCAGAGCGATCGCTTACTCTCCACAGTGGAAGGTGGGGGCTGGGGCGGATTGAGTTGGTCGCCTGACGATCGCCAACTGCTGATTCAAGAATATGTATCGGTGAATGAAAGCTATCTTTGGCTAGTAGACACGCGATCGGGTGAGAAAACTTTAATCACGCCTAAAAACGGCAAAGAAAAGATTTCTTACCAGGGTGGCGTATTTAGCAAAGATGGCAAAGGTTTGTATGTCGTCAGCGATCGTGACTCAGAGTTTTCTCGTCTCGCTTACGTTGACTTAGCTACGTCTCAACCCACTTATCTCACGAGCCAAATTCCTTGGGATGTTGAAGATTTTGATCTCTCTAAAGATGGCAAACACCTCGCCTTTGTCACCAACGAAGACGGAGCCAGCGTTCTCCATATCCTAGATACCGCTACCCGCAAGGAAATCTCGCTGCCAAAATTGCCAGTCGGATTAGTTTATGGCATCACCTGGCATCGCAACAATCAGGATTTGGGCTTCACGCTGATTTCTGCGCGATCGACCGCCGATGTTTATTCTCTAAATCTGGTGACGAATAAAGTCGATCGCTGGACAGAGAGCGAAACAGGCGGTTTAAACACCTCCAAGTTTTCAGAACCAGAACTAGTGCGCTGGAAGAGTTTTGACGACAAATCAATCTCTGGATTTCTGTATCGTCCGCCTGCCAAATTTGCGGGCAAACGTCCGGTGATCATCGACATTCACGGCGGCCCTGAAGGACAATTTCGTCCCGTTTTCTTAGGACGCGCCAACTATTACTTAAACGAGTTGGGCGTAGCGATGATCTTTCCCAACGTGCGCGGCTCTACAGGCTACGGCAAAACGTTTCTCAAGTTAGACGACGGATTTTTGCGAGAAGATTCTGTCAAAGATATCGGCGCACTGTTGGATTGGATCGCCACCCAACCTGATCTCGATAAAGATCGAATTCTAGTCACAGGCGGCAGCTATGGCGGCTATATGTCTCTCGCCGTGGCAACCCACTACAGCGATCGCATTCGCGCCTCGATCGATATTGTCGGCATCTCAAACTTTGTCACGTTTCTCGAAAAAACCGAAGGCTATCGACGAGATTTGCGCCGCGTCGAATATGGCGACGAACGCGACCCCAAAATGCGAGAATTTTTGCTGAAGATTTCGCCAGTTAACAACGCCGATCGCATTCAAAAACCTCTATTTGTGATTCACGGCAAAAACGATCCGCGGGTGCCGCTCAACGAAGCCGAGCAAATCGTCGCAACCGTGCGAAAAAATCAAGTTCCGATCTGGTATTTGATGGCAAAAGACGAAGGACACGGATTTTCTAAAAAGAAAAACGTTGACTTCCAGTTCTATGCCACCGTCACCTACGTCAAAGAAACCTTGCTCAAGTAAATCAGTTCGATGAGTTTTCTCGCTTCGTTATTCAGCGCTTCAGCCCCCTAAATCCCCATTTTGGGGGACTTCAGACCTAGACTTTCAGTTCAAAGTCCCTCACTGGTGGGGGATTTAGGGGGCGTTTCGGAGGTGCAACCGCAGCGCAGGATCTTATCGACATGATTTAATATCAGTTCGATGAGTTTTCTCGCTTCGTCATTCAGCGCTTCAGCCCCCTAAATCCCCCATTTTGGGGGACTTCAGACCTAGACTTTCAGTTCAAAGTCCCTCACTGGTGGGGGATTTAGGGGGCGTTCCAGAGGTGCAACCGCAGCGCAGGATCTTATCGAATTCACGTTGATTTAATTCACGATCCTGGTTTGAGCAAGATTTTCACCCGACCGTCTCAGGCAATGTCATAATGGAATCTGTTTGGCTTCCATCACGATCGCGTGCTATTCTCATTGCCTGGATGACGCACGATGGAACCGTCATCAAATCAGAGCATTCTGATTAACACTCCACTCAACCCCACGTAGGAAGTTATGTCACAAGGACAGGGATTTGGCTTTGGTCTGGGCAAAATGAAGGAACTGAAAGAAGCCTTCCAAAAAGCTCAACAAGTTCAAGAAGGGGCAAAGCGCCTTCAAGAAGAACTTGAACAAATGCGAATTGAAGGCGAATCGAGCGGTGGATTGGTTAAGGTTGTGCTGAGTGGCAATCAAGAACCGATCGATGTCACCATCTCTGCCGATGCGCTGAAAGAGTCGCCAGAGCTAGTTGCAGATTTAGTCTTAGCAGCCATGCAAGATGCTTATAGCAAATCGACCGCAACCATGCGCGAACAAATGGAAGAACTGACTGGCGGGCTAAACCTGCCTGGCATGGGGATGTAACGTCAGACCGTTCACCTGTTTTTCTCAACCGGGCTAACCGATTAATCTAAAATACGGTAGCCCGGTTTTTGCATTCAAAAAAGATGACTTATAAACTACTTTTCGTTTGCCTGGGCAACATTTGCCGATCGCCCTCGGCAGAAAATATTATGAATCACCTGATTCAACAAGCGGGGTTAGCCGATCAGATTCAGTGCGATTCTGCGGGCACGTCAAGCTATCACATCGGCAACCCGCCCGATCGTCGCATGAATGGGGCTGCCAGACTTCGAGGCATTGAGCTAGTCGGTCATGCCCGTCAGTTTACAAAAGCTGATTTTGAAGAATTTAACCTAATTTTAGCGATGGATCGCGACAACTATGAAGGCCTTTGTGCCCTCGATCGATCGGGTCGATATGGGCAGAAGGTGCGCTTGATGTGTGATTTTTGCACCCGCCACACGCTTAGGGAAGTTCCTGATCCCTACTACGGGGGTGAAGAAGGCTTTAATCAGGTGATTGACCTGTTGTTTGATGCCTGCGAAGGGTTGCTAAATTGGGTTGTAACCGAAGAAAGGTTGGCGAAAAAATAAACTGCCTGATGGATTCAACATCTTCAGCAAAATCAACAGGACTTACGCATTTTGACCAAAACCTCGGAGGTTTAAGCCACTCTGTCGATCAGATGCTTGATTCTTGGTTAAAACCTTCGCGGTTTGTGTAAGCCCTAATCAACTTAGTAAATGATGCACCATTGCAAACCGAACTAACTCGGCTCGATTGCTGGTGTCGGTCTTTCTGAGCAGACTACTGACGTGTTTTTCAACCGTGCGGGGACTCAGATGAAGCTTGTCTCCAATTTGACTATTCGAGAGTCCTTCGCTTAAGAGATACAACACTTCTGTTTCACGATCGGTCAGGTCTACTACGACCGTTGGCTCATAGATTGACACCTTGGCAGAGGCTTCATTAACTCCAACTGCCTGCACCCGCGATCGCCACTCAGACTCAATCATCTGCGATCGCTCTAGCAAATTGCGAACGACAGCTCCTAGCTCAGATAGCTCAAACGGCTTGGCTAGATAGATATCGCAGCCAAGCTGATAGCCCAAAACCCGCTCTTTAGGGTCGGTGCGTCCGGTGAGAAAAACCACAGGCAACAGACGCAAAGAAGGCTGCCGCCGCACCTGTCTGACCAGTTCATAGCCATCCATCTGGGGCATTGTGATGTCTGTCACTATCAGGTGAGGCTGATAAGTTTCGACCATCCCAAGCGCCTCCTTGCCGTTCTCAGCCGAAATAACCGAGTAGCCAGAGGCTTCAAGATAGTCGCCAATTGAAAGGCGTGTGCCTGAATCGTCATCAGCAACCAAGATCGTCAAGGGCATGGAAACACGTCAATTTGCGAACTTAACCTCTAGGGTAGGTCAAGTTCACATCAAAAATCGGTGAGTCTTAGCATTAAGCGGCGGTTAAGTCGCCAACCGACTCAAATCATGATCTCATAGTAGAAAATTAGTCACCTCAATGGGTGATGGCTTTGCGCTTGAGCGGCTGATGTCTCAATCCCGGCTTGACAGAGTGATGCTAGTATGTAGATACTATAAATAGTACTATTATACTATACTAATCCTTAAATTCGCTAGACTCAGGAGCCAACATGAGAGAACTGAAATCAGAAAGTCAGATTCAGCCCGATCAAGGAGAGCCTGGTGTTAAATCCTCTGAATCAAAAGAAAATTCCTCTGACCTCGATCGAGCAGAAGCAGACAGTTCCGCCCTTGCCGATCTGACCACACCAGTGCAAGAGGCTGCCCCCGCCCGCAAGCGTCGCGCAACCACCCCAAAGACTGTCGCCAAAACCAAACAGCAGACTTCTCTCAAAGCCAAACAAGCGACACCTAATCAGGTCAAGTCAATTTGGGAGCCAACTCAGCCGTCGATCGTGGCCCGATTTCAGATCTTAGAGCAAGAATTGCGACAGCTAAAAACGCAAGCAGATCAGATCAACCAACAGTCGATCGAGATTCAATCCGAGATGCAAGAACTGCGGACGATCGCTCATACCGCTCATCCACAGGCTCCGGCAGTGACGAAGCAAACGCCGTCTCCCCCAGCGTCTGGTCAATCGGCCGAACTCAACATTCCGCCATTTTTGCGCGATCGTCGTGCCTCTAAAACTGAGCCTGTTGCAGCCGCGACCCCTTCAAACGACAGCACAGTCATAGCATCTGCTGATCAGTTAGTCGCAATGCAGCCCAAAATTGCCTCAACCAACTCTTCAGAAACGCCGCCTAGATTCTCGACTTCTCCACGCCCCCAAATGGCGGTTCCGCGTCGTCGCACCCTCCGCTATTATTGGAAGCGACTTCAGCCTCGGCTGCAACTGCCGCAAAGGCCAGGGGTGATCGCGCTCGATGCCGTGATCTGGACATTGACTGCCACAGGTCTACGCATTGGGCTAACGCTGCTGACAAAAAGTTTGCCTTTCCTAAATTTGCCGATCTTTCTCCTGCTGTTTTGCCCAGCCGTGCTAGCAGGTTATCTAGCTTTCTGTGTGCCCAAGTCTAGCCCAGTCTTGATCTACCGTCTGCTGCTGCTGACTCTGGGGCTGTTGATCGGGGGGAAGTTATGACACACTCCCAGCCAAGACGTTTTAACCGTAAACAACTGCTGGCAGGAGGAGCCGCTCTGCTGGCACTAGGGCTGTTTGCTGACCTGCGAGGCTTACCTTCTTTTGGCACAAAACCAGGTACCGAACTCTGTCCATTAACCTCGTCTCCTCAGGGTAAGCTGACTAGGCAACAGGTCGCTAAATTATTGACCGTGGCAGAAGGCGATCAAAAAACCAAAATTCGGGAAATTGTGGGTGAGCCTGCTTGTAAATTGCCAAGTTTGCAAGTGCGATCGGGATCAACGGCTGAACGAGAAGTTTATGCTCTAGAATTTGACCCACAAAGGCAGATTGTGGTTCTCTATGAGGGTGATCAGTATGCAAGCTATAAGTTTTGGTTGCGTTAGGGCAAGACTGATCCTCTTCGGTGCATTGCTTTTTTTGATCGGCGGCTGCAATTCTCAACCATCCGGTCAACCCCCGATCGACATTCAGCTATTTCAAAAGTGGGAACTGCAACCCGGAGACACGATCGCTGGCTACAAAGTCTTGGGCGGGTTGGGAGACATTTCGATCGCGCTGAAAGGTAGCCCTGTCTATGCCCCGTTTGATGGCGAAGCGCAGATAGACAAGCGAGGCTGTGTCTTCTTCTCGACCGCAGAAATTCCTGCCTACAAATTTCGATTTTGTGGGCTAAACGCGCCCCAACTTGGAAAACTGCGGCAAGGAGACACGATCGGCAGTGGTGACACGATGCAGTTTGCTGCCCTTCGCAAACAGCCCGATGGCAAGTGGGCGATCGTAGAACCTGCCAAAAGCATCTTAGAACGGACGCTCAAAGCCTCTTAAAACGATGTCAGTTCGATGAAGCTTTTCGCTACGGTTGCAAATTCAGGTAGCCCCCTAAATCCCCCACAAGTGAGGGACTTTGAACCTCAGTGCTGGGCTTGAAGTCCCCCAAAATGGGGGATTTAGGGGGCAGAAGCCGCTGAGAACGAAGCGAAAAACCTCGTCGAACTAGCGTTAAAACGGGTCAAAACTCGCGAGTGGAAAAGATGAGCGAGGCGATCGTCAGCACCAAAATCGTGTAAATCAACGCATACAACGCATTGCTAACTAGCACATCGGAACTAGGAATTAAGTGATAGGCAGCTTGGTTTTTTAAATCCAGACGGGCGAGATCGGGAAGTACAAGATAGAGTCCTTGCGTGACGGACTCGATCGACGGATTTTTTGCCAACTTGCCCAACGTCACCAGATCTCGACTGAGTTGCCCCATTAAATAAATCGCAAACGTAAACAGAATGGCTAACAGAGAACTCGTGAACACGCCAAACCCGATCGCCACTGCCGTAATCAGCGATAGCTGCAAAAACAAAAAGCTAGAGGAAATTAAAATATCTCGTAACGAGAAGGGAACTTGGTAGAAAGACAGGATTAGTAGCGCGATCGCAGTCATCGCCGCGACCAACACCGCCAACACCGCAGACAATCCCCAGTGTTTGCCGATGATAAACTCTGCCCGGCTAACAGGTTTGGCAATCAAAACAAAGACGGTGCGCTTCTCGATTTCTTTGTTGACTAATCCAGTTCCCACAAAGACGGCGATCACCAAGCCCAACATACTCATCGTCGCCAAACTCAGATCTAGCAGGATTTTTTTCTCAGTAGTGGCAGCAATTTCGGGTAAGAGTCGCCCTGCTAGCATCAACGCCAGCGCATAGAATCCGATTAGATAGAGGATGCGATCGCGAATCACTTCTCGAAAAACATTCGTCGCGATCGTCACCACTCTGCCCAGGGTGCTGCCCACGCTGACTACGTGCTGTGTCATAGACTTCCTTAAGTTGGCGTTTGTGGAGGAATTGGTAGAGGCTGACTGGGCGCTTCACATTTAACGGTGCCGATCGCGCGCGATCGCGTCGTAGACCCCGCAGACGAGCTAACCTCAAAATCGGCGGGTGGGCCGGCTTTGCGACCTTGAGTGATCTGACACGCCTTGGTAATGTAGTAGCCTTCTGTCTTTGCGCTCGGCCCTTGCCAAATCGCTTGCAGTTCTAAAGTATATTGGGTATCGGGCAGCACTCGTCCGCGCAGATCCCACAGGTTGCTTTCAGACAGAAGCGGCATCTTTGTGTGCGCGTCAGCAGCTAATTTGGGTATTTCTTGATTTAACTGTTCTGGAGATAGCCAACGTTCTACGTCTCCCCAAGGCTTGCCTTCTAAGCGAGTTTTTAAGCTTTGTTCGGCAGCATCTAAGAGATCGATGCCCTTGATGTCTGGCTGACTTTGAGGGTTTAGCGCCACCACAAAGGCGCTGCGTCCAAAATCATCAGAGCGAATGCTTGGATAAGCGACCAGCCAATCTTGCAGCAAGAAATGCAGTTGAAACCAACAGCTAATCACCAGGTTGCTCAAGAGCATCAAAACGATATCTTGACGAGCAGCAGGCGTAGGAACCGTGTAAGTTGGTGTTTTCTTGTCAGGGTCAGTTTTGATAAACCGAGGAACTGACCAAATTAGCGCTGAAACCGGAGGCCAGCTAATAAAGGAAGCCGGAGTTGGGGCACCGTTCCAACTGCCGAATAGCCAAAGACAGACGATCGCGCCTACAATCCACGGCCCAGTAAATAGCCCGTTAAACGTCAGCCTTTTCTTAACCGTTGAGTCGTAGGTAAACCACCAAACCCCGATCAACAAAAACAGCCAGCCAAAGTTAGCAATGATGGTTTGAACGGGCGAGTGGGTCATGCCTGCCACAATCACTGAAAACACGCTCAAGGCAATAAAAGTTTGCCAAGATGCCCAACCAATCTCCTTCAAGCGTTTCTGAATGTTTTCAAAAAATTTGGTCATGATGCTGATGAAACAGGGCTAGACGTTGAGCGATTAGAAGGTTCCGAAAGTTTGATCAAAAAGTAGGCGAATGCCAATCAGCAGCGTGATGGCGCTAAAGCTAATCGCATTTGCCCACAAAACGGCTAACGGACGATTGGGCACCGTGGCAAAAGCAGCTCTCTGGGCGCGTCTTCCTTGAAACTTGGCGGTGGCTCTGGCTTCGGTTTCTACATCTTTTTTCATGCCGAGCAGCAGTTCTAGCCAGGTAATGCCTTCGAGTTTGACCAAAAATGTGGCGATAAAGCTGATGAACGCGAGTCCGATCAAGAGGGGAGGATTAGTGGTCAAGTCAAAAAAGATGTAGCTGATGAGCTGCGATCGTAGCTCAGGTGACAGCAGTGGCTCGACGATAAAAAACAGCATCCAGCCAATCACGGTTGACAGCAGATTGGTCGTCGCCGCAAATTGAATGCTGATTTTTCGACCGATTCCTAAACGGTTTCGCAGCACCATCGATTCTAGGGCGATCGCAGTCACCAAAAACAAAAGTTGAAACAGCACCGCCCGCAAAGGCAAGACATCAAAAGAAGACATGATCAAAAAAAGAGTAGGACGATCGCTCTGAGCTTCGCAAAGTAAATCAGCATCGTGAACACAGACGATTTTACGTTTAGTCGGCTGATCTGCACAGAAAGTTTGAAAAAAGACATCAATTCTCTACCCCTAAACATCTTTTATAGTTTGACCGCTAGATGTAGCGTCGAGTGAGCATTAACCTGCTAATCTTATCAGGGTCAAGTTCGTTACAATAAAGCTGCACGCTGCTGCAATCGATCGGTCTGGGCATTCACAATTTTCTCAAACCTGTGTGCTGCGGTTTCTTAAAGAACCTGGACGCATCTAATGATGAAGATGCCTAAGATCACCTAGCCAATCACGATTGACAGCAGATTGGTTGTTGCCACAAAATATACTCCAGGTTTCTGACCATCTAAACGGTTTCGCAATACCATTGATTTTAGAGCGATCGCCAGGTAATATGCTGATTGAAAACATGAAGTTTGTGGGGAAGTAGAACAAACGCAGTCGCTGTGAGTAAGGGCGCTACATTGGTCTGCGTTTTCGCCTGAAAATTTAGTGAGGTTTCAGAAATTGCTGACGACTTGGCGCAAGAAGTCTTCACGCTATGGGCGTTCAGGAGACTACTTAAATCAGTTTTCAGTATCTTCTCAGACGAGTACTGGCTCAAGGCCCACAACGCTAGAAGAATTCAAAATGATTCCCTTAGAAGCAAAGAAAGCCGAGTTTGGGTCGCCCTTGAGGGTAGAGTTTGTGGATGGATTGCGGGGAACGGCGGCTCTGATTGTTCTGCTGTGGCACGTCATTGCCGTATTTTCTCCAGCAGCAGCTAATGGGGTCAGTAGTATTTCTCACTCATCGTGGGAAGTTTTTCTCTTCCATTCGCCAATCACTTTCTTCTACAAAGGAAGTTTTGCAGTTTGCTTATTCTTTGTTCTAAGCGGCTTCATTCTAACGCTGAGTTTTTTTGAAGCAGGCGATTCATCTATTATTTATATCAGAGCTTTATCACGTTACACAAGGCTAGTCATTCCGGCTGGTTTTTCGTCTTTGTTCGCTGCTCTCTTAATTAATTTTAATCTTTATTATATTCAAGAACTGTCGCTATTGAACGGAGCTAATCAGGTGCTTGACTACACTAATCTCTTTAAATTACCAGTTGATATTACACACCTCTTGAAGAGTGTCCTGTTAGATGTTTGTTTCGGGAATAGCGAATTTTCAGAATTATACAATCTCGTTCTGTGGACAATGCCAGTAGAATTTCTAGGTTCAATTCTGGTTTTTATATTTTCGTTGTCTGCATACAAAAGTAAATTCAGCCTCATAAATATAGTAGTTATTGCATTCTTTTTCTTAATTATTAATAAGAGATTTGAGATTTTTTTACTTTCCTTTTTGATAGGAGCTACTTTAGCCAGATTTCATAGATCTCTACCCCGGTTCAACTCTATTCAGGTTAGTAGCTTGTTGCTTGTATCTCTATATTTGGGTGGATTTGGTGAGTCGTCAAAATCCTATGCCTATTTGACTGTTCTTAAACCATTACTTCTTAGACTTAATCTTGATATCAATGTTTTTATGCACTTTCTAGCATCTGTAATTATGCTTTATTTAGCGATTACTAGTGAAAGTATAGGTTCCTTTTTTTCTAAACGATTTTTTGTCTACTTTGGCTTTATTTCTTTTCCCTTATATCTAATTCATCAACCACTGGTCAACTCACTGTCTTCATGGATCATTTTAAGATGGGGATCTACCTTTGGTTATAACCTTGTTTGCCTAGTTTCTTTTCTAATTCTAGTGGCGGTAGCTATCCCATTCGCTCACTTGATGAAAATCACGATTGACGACTTCGCAACCCACTGGTCTAAAACGATCGCAAAGAAGCTGCTGATTCTCCTTAAAAAGAGCTACATCATAAGACTATCTAGAGGGTGAACCAAACAAGCATCCTTGAGCAAAGCTTTCTGCAGCAGGTAAATCTAGTTCATCGGTTGAAATCTTTGTTAAACTGCTCATATTGAGCTAGGCGAGAGTTCATAATCTAAATCTTAAGATACCAAAGTGTTGCTCATGGTTGCTTACTTCTCTTTAGTTTCAGACAGAGCAGTCGAATACATCAAAATGGTGGCGATCGCGTCATTCATTCTCATCATCTTTGAGCTGCTTTTTCCAGGAGAGAAGCAATCATTTAAATCTAAGTTAAAAGGGGCTTACTTTTGGATTGTATATATCTTAATCACCGTCGCTCTACAGACTCTTATAGAACAATTACTGCTTATTAATCATTACCAATCCCTCTTCCATTTGAACTTGTCTGAGCTTTCTCAATCACAAAACTCCATCTACAAGGCTGTAGGGCTGATACTGCTACCTTTCATTCCTTATTTAGTTGCTGATTTATTCTATTACTGGTTTCATCGGTTGCAGCACTCTAATCATTTTTTCTGGCAGTTTCACTCAGTTCATCACTCGCTTAGAGAGATGAGTGCCTTTAATGATGTTCACCATTTTTCAGAAGAAATTTTTAGAATACCGCTGATGATCATTCCTCTGAAGCTTTTGGTTGAAATCGATATCGGTGAAACAATGGCGCTCTTTATTCTACTTAGAGGGTGGGGTCAACTCATTCATTCAAACACCAGTTTCAATTTTGGCAAACTTCAATATCTATTTGTAGATCCTCATTTTCACCGCATCCATCACTCTCGATTTAAAGAACATCGTGGCAAGAACTACTCAGCCGCATTTTCGTTGTGGGATGTTTTGTTTGGAACAGGATACTTTCCGAAAAAAGGAGAGTATCCGCCAACTGGTTTAGACTATGTTGGTGAGCCTGCTAATCTTCAAGAATTTCTGTTCAGACCTTTCTCAGGCAAGATGGTTCGCTCAGGGAGTAGTCTACTAACAAGCGCTGCGAAACTCAAGAATAAGAAACTTCGTTAAGGATCGTGAGTTAAACAAAATCTAATTTTCTCAGGTCAGATTGAAGGACGAAATCTCAATGCTTCGATTATCTCACTGAACAATTCTTGGGTTGAGGCTTTGCGAACTTCAGCATATAGAGTGTCGGCGTTATTTAGCCCACATTCCTCTGATAGAAAACCATGTATGAATCAAGGTTATGACCAGAACGGGCATTGGCATTCGGACGGCTCAAGCGCGATCGGAGCGGATGATCGGGCAGATCCACG
Organism: Phormidesmis priestleyi ULC007; assembly: GCF_003003695.1. Classification (NCBI taxonomy): domain Bacteria; kingdom Bacillati; phylum Cyanobacteriota; class Cyanophyceae; order Leptolyngbyales; family Leptolyngbyaceae; genus Phormidesmis; species Phormidesmis priestleyi. Next base: position 10,807 of record NZ_PVWG01000024.1, on the reverse strand, counting down.
TTTATGATGGTGCCGGGAAGGGAAAGTCTCAGGCGGCGTTGGGCGTAGTGCTGCGATCGATTGGTCTGGGCATTCACAATTTTTCTCAAACCCGTGTGCTGCTGCTGCGGTTTCTCAAAGGGCCCGGACGCACCTATGACGAAGATGCAGCGATCCAGGCACTTCAGCGCGGTTTTCCTCATTTAATTGACCAGGTTCGCACTGGGAGAGCCGAATATTTTGGGGCAGACGAGATCACAAAGTTCGATCGTCAAGAAGCTCAACGCGGGTGGGATGTGGCAAAAGGCGCGATCGCATCCGGTCTTTATTCAGTCGTGGTCATGGACGAACTGAACCCGGTTTTGGATTTAGGATTGCTGCCGATCAACGAAGTGATCAGCACCCTCAAGCGCAAGCCCGAACCGATGGAGATCATTGCTACAGGTCGAGGCGCACCTCAAAAATTAGTTGACATTGCTGACTTGCATTCAGAGATGCGACCGCTCTATCATCCCGCCGCAAAACCAGGCATCGCAGGGATCGAAATCTACGCCGGGTCAGGAAAGGGCAAGTCTACGAGCGCGTTAGGCAAAGCATTGCAAGCGATCGGTAAGGGCATTGGGCAAGACAAATCTCACCGAGTTTTGATTATGCAGTGGCTCAAAGGGGGGGCAGGCTACACCGAAGATGCGGCGATCGCGGCACTGCGCCAGATTTATCCCAGTCTGGTCGATCACCAGCGATCGGGGCGCGATGCGATCGTCTGGCGTGGACAACAGCAAGAACTTGACTATGTTGAGGCAGAACGCGCTTGGGAAATTGCCCGCGCCGCGATCGCATCGGGACTTTACAAAACCATTATTCTGGATGAATTAAATCCGACGGTAGATTTGGAATTGTTGCCCGAAGAACCGATCGTGCAGGCACTGCTCCGCAAGCCTCGTGATACTGAAATCATCATCACCGGACGGTGTAAAAATCCTCTAGCATACTTCGACCTGGCCACGGTTCATTCTGAGATGATCTGCCACAAACACTACGCTGAGAAAGGCATCGATCTCAAGCGCGGCGTAGATTTTTAGCAGAAATGGCTGTATGTGAATTCGATGAAATTTCTCGCGGCGATTGCCAATCCGGGAACGCCCTAGCCCCCAATTCTAGGGGAATCGGAGTTCAAAGTCCCCCAGAATTGGGGGATTTAGGGGGCTGAAGCCCTGAAGAACGAAGCGAAACTACATCGAACTGACGTGGCTTTAGGGGTGGCGCTTACGCTTTAAGCAGCTTTACCATTTGTTCACCAACCCCGGCTGCTGATGCAGGATTTTGTCCTGTGACCAGTCGATCGCTGACCACTACATGAGACTCAAAATTCGCAGCTTTGGTATGAGTGGCACCGCGATCGGTGAGTGCTTCTTCTAGAAAAAACGGCACGACCTCAGATAAGCCAACTGCCGCTTCTTCGTCGTTGGTGAAGCCTGCTACGGTTTTGCCGCTGACTAAATAATCACCGTTAGACAGCTTGATATTCACCAACCCCGCAGGCCCGTGACAGACTGCGCCAACGACTCCACCTTGTTCGTAGATTGTGGACGCGATCGCCGCCAATTCTTGATTCTCTGGGAAGTCCCACATCGTTCCGTGTCCACCTGCATAAAAGATGGCATCATACTTCGTTGAATCAACTTGGGCAGGAGTCAGCGTCGTCTCAACCTGAGCAACTTTTGCAGCATTCTCTAAAAACGCTTGATTAAGCGGATCTTTTAAATCAATGCCGATCATTGGTGCTTTGCCCCCTTTTGGGCTGACGTAATCGATCGAGAACCCCGCCTTCTCAAACGCCGCTTCGGGATGGGTGACTTCAGGTAAATAAAACCCAGTTTCTTTGCCCGTGTTGCCTAGCGTGTCATGACTAGTCAAAACGATTAAAACTTTTTTAGCTGGCATAAAACGCTGTCTCTGAGTGGATTCCTCCCATCCTAGAGGCGCTTTATCTAAAAGTAAAATTATGAAAACTAGAGTTTGCTATAAATATATTTATGGTTGATTTTGAATGGTATCGCAGCTTTGTTGAGGTTTATCGAGTAGGCACAGCATCAAGAGCCGCCCAGGTTTTGCATCTAACCCAGCCTGCGATCAGTCAACACATTGCCGCTCTAGAATTTGCACTGGGATATTTGTTGTTTCAGCGATCGCCCCGCCGCATGATTCCCACCGAAGCAGGAAAACGGCTGTATACGCAAGTTGCTGCCGCGATCGAGCAACTCGAATCAATTCCGACTAAAAACACTGCATTAAACGCCCCTCAAATCATTCGCATCGGCACCCCTCAAGAGTTTTTTATCGAGCGAATTCTCAATCAGTTACCCAACGATGGACTCTACACAATTCGATTTGGGTTAGCTCAAGAACTCGTTGAGCAATTGCTGGCAGGACAATTAGATGCCGTGATTGCAACCCAAAAAATTACCCGTGCTGATCTCGACTATCAACTTATTTTTAGTGAAAACTTTTGGCTAGTTGCGCCTCCCGAAACCGTAATTCCGATTTCTCACGACATCTTGCAAACTGATCTAACCCAGTTAGAGCAATGGCTCAGAGGTCAAGCTTGGATTGCTTATGGTGAAGACTTGCCGATCGTGCGTCGTTTTTGGCGGGTGGTCTTTGGGCACAGAATAGACCTCAAACCCAGATTAATCTTGCCCGATTTGCGAGGAATTCGACAAGCGATCGCGGCTGGTTTTGGCTTTAGTGTGTTGCCAGATTATTTATGCGAAAAATGGATCAGTGAAAATAAATTAACGCTAATTCTAAAACCAGTGAATGCGATCACCAATCAGATTTGGCTGGTGACGAGAAAGCGTGATCAATCACTTCAACAAACAAAATTATTGATTGCTTTGAAAATTAATGGCTAAAAGCCCGATCGCACGATTCTTAAAATGTACTAATCTGAAGATCTAAAATTCTAGTTCTTTCTGCCCATGACTGTCTCGCAAGCTGCTGCTTCAAATCCGCTAAGTGAAATCTTGCTCGTCACTTTGGCCCAAAACACACGCAACGCCGCCCGACATTTGGGGACGCAGCCCAGCGAGGTGAAGAATCAAGCGATCGCTGCCATAGCAAATGCCTTAGAAGCCAACGCCGCCGAAATTCTCGCCGCCAATGCCGCCGACTGTGAAGCTGCCCAACTAGCCGGAATCGCCCCCGCCCTCTATGCACGATTGAAACTTGACGAAGCGAAACTCAAGGGCGCGATCGCCGGAGTGCGTGACGTGGGTAGATTAGCTGACCCGATCGGAGTCATTCAAATCGATCGCCAACTCGACGAAGGACTGATTCTCAAGCGCATTACCTGTCCGCTAGGTGTGTTGGGCGTAATTTTTGAGGCACGACCCGATGCCGTGATGCAAATTTCGAGCTTGGCAATCAAGTCAGGAAATGGCGTAATTCTCAAAGGTGGCAAAGAGGCAATTCGTTCTTGCGAAGCCCTTGTAAAAGCGATTCATCAAGGGTTAGCACAAACAGAAATTGATTCATCAGTTGTGCAACTCTTAACCACACGAGAAGAAACGCTAGAGTTATTAAAACTCGATCAATATGTAGATTTAATTATTCCTAGAGGCTCAAATTCTTTTGTGAGATTTGTGCAAGAAAATACGCGAATTCCAGTACTAGGACACGCAGAAGGAATTTGTCATTTATACGTCGATCGCACTGCCAATATTCAGAAAGCGATCAAAATTACAGTCGATTCTAAAACACAATATCCAGCAGCTTGCAACACGATCGAGACTCTACTCGTGCATCAAGCGATCGCATCAGAGTTTCTTTTAGAAGCAGCCTCTGCATTGCAATCAAAAAATGTAGAACTACGAGGCGATGAACGGACTCGTGAAATTCTTAACATCGCTGCTGCAACAGAATTAGATTGGGTAACTGAATATAGTGATTTAATATTAGCAATCAAAATTGTCGATTCTTTAGAAGCCGCGATCGAGCACATCAATACTTATGGGTCGCGGCACACAGACGCGATCGTCACCGAAGATTCAACATCGGCTCAAACCTTTCTGGCTCAAGTCGATGCGGCGGGTGTCTATCACAACTGCTCAACTCGTTTTGCAGATGGTTTTCGCTACGGCTTTGGTGCAGAAGTGGGCATCAGCACTCAAAAAATGCCCCCGCGTGGGCCTGTTGGTTTAGAAGGACTCGTCACCTACAAATATCAGTTAGTAGGTAACGGTCACATCGCCGCAACCTATTCTGGAACGAACGCTAAACCCTTTACTCACGGGGATTTGTAGAGCGCTCCTCAGTCAACCACCCACCGCTAATCGGAGTACCGATATAGCGGGGGCTTGAAAAGCCCACAGTTGACCAGCCTAAGTCTTAACTGACTCCGTTTTTAGGGTCACGATACCGATAAATGCGTCGCTAGTTTGTCGCTCTATCGCTGACGGTTAAACCAAAGCTACTGCCATGCAAGCTCTAACAACCAGTTTTACCCTGTCCACGGTTAAATCAGGGCTTGAGGCTCAAAATCTGCTTAAATTTTGTCCGAAGCATTATTTGATGTAAGAATTTGTAATAAAAACGCTCATCAAATCAGATTAACGTAACAAAAGACGCGGATATTACCAATTTTGAACTTTGGATTTAAGAGTCTCACAGCTTCAAATCCGAGGTTTAAATTCGATTGACCTTTGAGGCTTGACACGCCAGCAAACTACTTTAAGGTTGGGAAGTTTAGAATGAGCAGTAATCTAGCAACGAAGCTCCGCGAGGGCACCAAGAAAGCGCACAGCATGGCGGAGAACACAGGATTTATCTCGTGTTTTCTAAAGGGCACTGTTGAGAAAAATTCTTATCGCAAACTGGTGGCGAATCTTTACTTCGTCTACTCAGCGATGGAAGAAGAGATGCACAACCACCGCGATCACCCCGTTCTCGGCAAACTCTACTTCCCAGAGCTAGACCGCAAAGCTAGTCTAGAGCAAGACCTCGCCTATTATTTTGGCGCAAACTGGAAGTCAGAAGTTGCGCCGTCTGAAGCCACAAAACTTTATGTGCAGCGCATTCATGAGATTGCTGCGACTCAGCCAGAGTTGCTGATTGCTCACCTTTATACTCGCTATATGGGCGATCTATCCGGCGGGCAGATTCTTAGAAAGATTGCTCAAAATGCGATGAACTTGTCTGACGAAGAAGGCTTGGCGTTCTACTCGTTTAAGCAAATTCCTGACGAGAAAGCCTTTAAGCAAATGTATCGTCAAACGCTCAATGAAGTTGCAGTCGATGAAGCAACGGACGATCGCATCGTCGAAGAAGCCAACGACGCTTTTGGCATGAACATGAAAATGTTCCAAGAGCTAGAAGGGAATTTGATTAAGGCGATCGGCGTTCAGCTATTCAATCTGCTGACTCGCAAACGCAATCGTGGCAGCACCGAATTGGCAACGGCTGAATAATTCCTCTTCTGACTATTGATCAACGCTTTGCGTTATTTTGAATCCTGGCGGTTTGGTGATTTTCTAGTTGAGAACCATCAAACCGCCAGGATTCTAGCTTGAAAGGAGACAACATGGCTGCAAAAATCCCAGTTACGGTGATCACGGGGTTTCTAGGAAGTGGTAAAACAACGCTGATTCGCAACTTGTTGCAAAACAATCAGGGCAGACGCATCGCCGTTCTAGTCAACGAGTTTGGCGAACTGGGAATCGACGGAGATTTGTTGAGATCTTGCCAAGTCTGCCCAGAAGATGAAGAAGAGCCTCAATCCAATATTGTTGAGCTGACAAACGGCTGCCTTTGCTGCACTGTCCAAGAAGAATTTTTGCCCACGATGCTAGAGCTTCTCAAGCGCCGAGATAGCCTTGATTGCATCTTGATCGAGACTTCTGGATTGGCACTTCCCAAACCTTTGATTAAAGCTTTTCGTTGGCATGAGATCCGCAATGCTGCGACCGTCGATGGCGTGATCACGATCGTAGACTGTGAAGCCGTTTCATCTGGGACTTTGGCAAGCGATTTGCAGGCAGTCGAGGCCCAGCGGCAAGCCGATCCCAACCTCGACCACGAAACGCCGCTGCAAGAACTCTTTGAAGACCAGTTAGCCTGCGCGGATCTCGTAATTCTCAACAAGACAGATTTGGTGAACGAAGACATTCAAGCTCAAGTCAAAGCGCTCGTGCAGCGCGAACTGCCTCGATCGGTGAAAATTGTCTCAAATGGTCGAAGTCAAGCGCTCGACTCTGATTTGTTGCTCGGCTTTAATGCTGCCGTTGAAGATGACTTAGAAGCCCGTCCCAGTCACCACGATTTTGAAGAAGACCACGAGCACGATGATCAGATTGTCTCGACTCACGTTGTGTTGAATCGAGCTTTCGACCCCTCGCAGTTGAAAGCGCAGTTAGAAACTTTGGTGCAACAGCAAGAAATCTATCGAGTCAAGGGATTTGTTGCCGTTCCTAATAAGTCAATGCGGTTGGTAATGCAAGGCGTGGGATCGCGCTTTGAGCAATTCTACGATCGCCCCTGGCAACCCGAAGAAGCGAGACAAACCCGCTTAGTTTTTATCGGACGGGATCTGAGCCATGAGGCGATCGAGTCCCAATTAGTCGCGTTACCTGCCTAGAAGTTTTTGCCCTTGGTTGTGAAGTGGCTGAGGGCACTACCTCTGCATCGCATTCAAGCATTAGATAGTCTCACCACATTCATCGACTAGATAGCAAAGCGCGCGAAATCTCAAGCCAACGAACTGATCGTAGAGCGGGTTAAGCTTGCACATCGGCGGGATGTGGGCGACTTTTCGACCAAAGAGATTGATATCACGCTCAAAAGGACATTGAGCCGGGATCGCTTTGCAGATCAGGCGGGCGAGTTGCCGATCGTGAATTTCAACCCCGTCTAACCACTGACGAATTGGATTCAGTAAATTAAAGCGCGGTTGGTTTGGGCGATGAGAATGAAGTGATGAGATCGCTGAAAACGTTAGTTCTGTATTAGACATGAAACCACCTTTGTTGCCTGATTAAGTCAATCTTTTCTAGATAAATATGTTGAGAGAGTAGTTGTTAACGGTTGAGTTGGGTCTCAACTACAAGATACATACAGGAAGTTGGGTTTCCGTAAAGATAGGAATAGAATTACTGAACTTTCAGTTAAACTTCAGTAAACTAGCTGAACGTGAACAGTCCAAAGACCTCTCTACATCGAGAGTCCAGCTTTCTCTAGCTTTAATTCAACGTGTGAGTTAAAACTAGCTAAATGCGTTCTTACTTCTATTGATAAAGGCTGTTATTAAAACTTGGCAGTATCCAAAAGGGTAGTAATTCTCTGGGATCACTCAAAATGTATCTCTCGCGATATTCACCTTTCGACATAAGTAGAGAATTCTGTAAGCTACGGATGTAAATTTGTAATTTTAGCTACAAATTTATTAGGTTCGCGCTTACAGTTCGCCTTGATGGAATAGTTGTGAAATAGTTCCCTTAAAGTCAGTTCGATGAGTTTTTTCGCTTTGTTCTTCAGCGCTTCCGCCCCCTAAATCCCCCATTCTGGGGGACTTCAAGCCCGGAATTTAGGTTCAAAGTCCCCCAATTTTGGGGGGATTTAGGGGGCAACCCGGATTTGCAACCGTAGCGAAAAGCTTCATCGAATTCACGTTCCCTGAAAGTTGTCTTACAACCCTAAGTCAGTCGCAACGCGGTGGGCACAGGCAAACCCAGAAAACGCCACCGCATTTAAACCCTGCCCAGGAAACGTGCTATCGCCGACACAATAGAGATTGGCGATCGCCGTTCGGTTAAACGGCATGGTCAACAATCCGGGCAGTTTGCGAGCGGGGATCGGTCCATAGGTGCCGTTGTCGCGACCCAAAAAGCGGCGGTGAGTTCTAGGGGTGCCGACTTCTTGATAATCTAAATGCTGGCTCAGGTTAGGAAAGATCGTTTCTAAACGATCGATGACTCGCGCTGCCGCCGCTGCTTTTTTAGCTTCATATTCGCTAGGCGACAAATTTTGCCAGTTTTCGATCCAACTAGGCGTAAAGGTGTGAATGATGTGACAACCGTCTGGCGCAAGACTCGGATCGAGCAACGTCGGAATCGAGACAAAAATAGTTCCTTGTTCGGCTTCCATCGTGTCCCAGTTTTCTAGCAAAATGTGATGACATTCTGTGCCGATCTCCAGCGCTTCTGATTTAACACCGAGATGCAAACTTAAAAAACTGGGAGATTGCTGATAGCGTTGTTGCCACTTTTTCTCAGTTTTGGGCATCTGAGAAGCGGGAATCAGTTTCTCGAAAGTGTCCCAGCGAGTGGCATTAGAAATAATTCGTTTGGCTCGATAGGTTTGACCAGACGTGAGTCTAACCCCAACTGCACGCCCGTTTTCGGTCAAAATCTCGGTGACTCTAGCTTTATACTGAATCCGACTACCCGCCTTCTCTAAGCCTTCTACCAGCTTTTGAGCAATTTGACCCACGCCACCCTTGGGATAATTGATGCCGCCATAGTGACGATCGCTAAACACCATTCCCGCATTAATCATGGGAGTCTTGTCTGCCGGAACCACCGACCAGCAATAACACTCCATGTCAATAAACTTCAGCAATGCGGGATCTTTAATAAATCGACGAGCAATATCTCCGGCATTTTGGGGCAAATATTTCACTAACCCCAAACAGGCGAGAGGATGCTGGAAAAACACCCGCGTCAAATAGCCTAATTCTTCCAGCGACAGTAGATCCATGACGTTGAGGCAATTAAACACCTTCCAACACTCACCATAAAACTGCCGAATTCCCTTTTCTTCGTGGGGAAAATGCCCGATCAGTTCTTGTAAAAACTTCTCATAGTCTTTGTGGACTTTTAGCTCTAAATCGTCTGGCAGGTGATAGTGAATCTGCACCGGGTCGGGGATGGTTTCAATGTCCATACCGACAGCATCTAGCGCACGAGTCAACAGATTAGTCGTGCCCTGCTTGCCAAAGCCAAAAATCATCGATGCGCCGACATCAAAACGATAGCTCGATTCACCCTCTTGAGACGATCGCTCAAAATAACCCGCACTGCCGCCAGGAATCACATAGCTCTCTAACACTAAAACGCTGGCTCCTTTGGCGGCAAGCTGAGTAGCGGTCACTAACCCACCAATGCCAGAGCCAATGACGATCGCGTCATAGTCTGCAGGGGATTGCTGGTCACGAGAAGCCTGAGAAGCGGTTGAAACAGAAGCCATGAACACTGATCATAATGACACTGTTCTTAGTGTATCGGAGTTGAGTACGGGCAGCGGAGGGATGTCACAAATGGCTGGGAGTGCGAAAGCCGCCTCGAATTACGAGCGAATCCAACGATTTCTGTGGGGTTTGCTTAAACAGCGATTGCTACACCAGTCGTGACGCGCGATCGAAAATGGAGAGTACGCTGTTATTAGCGATTGCTGAAATCCAAAAGCGACAAAGCACTTAATTGGTCGATCGTGCAATGATTTGACCCAGATGTTTGAGAACTTGAAACGCCGATCAGTAGTTCACTGGCTACTGTATAGATCGAAAAGGCTCGTGACAAATCGTACTGCGGTGTCGGTTGAGAACTGAGTTTCACAAATAAAACATCATCGCCATTGGTCAACACACCAAACGTTGGCTGGTTTAGCGTTGGATTTGACATCATATAAGCCAATGCTTGAGGCAATGCCGATCGGGCTGAAATCGTCGTTTTCCTAGACTCCAGAACCATCACCCAAAGCTGGGTTTGCAAAATCAGAATATCAATCCGCCCTCGCAGAGTTTCTTCCCCATCGTCGATCGAAACTTCTACAGCAGCTTCCGCTTTCATTTTGAACGGTGGATCGTAAAAGCCTGTCAGTTCTAACAACGGCGAAGCCACTAACAGCGTCACTGCACCTTCTAACAAGTCCCCATCGGCTCGATGATACAAAAGCCTGCGTCGTAAAACTGTTAGCGCATCGTGTTCCGCTTCGGTCAGATCAGGCAATGAGGTTTGCCATTCAGTAAAAAAGTGTTCATCTTCAATCCGCCGCAATCCAAACCTTGCTTCTGCATCAGCCAAGCTCTTAATCGCGTCTGTAACGGTCACAGCTTTCGCCATCGACTTACTGACAGACCTCAAAAATTACTCAGTCCTCGTGATTCTAGCAAATGCACGAATTGAGCTTACAAGCTTGGCGACAATACAGAAGGGTGATACCAATTTCAAAAACAATTGCGACAGATGGAACGATTGCGAGAGGGCATGGCACTGCCCATTGGTGTCAACTCAGGTTCAAATCGTTGTGATGCCTGGCTTGCCGCCCTCATCCCCAAGGGGAGAGATTCAGGGTGAGGGCAATTTAAGTCTGTCTACTTAATTGGCGGCTTCCTAACGCTCAACTTCCTAGAGTTGAATGGTGGTTTTGTTGTGCAATTCCTCCACTTGAATTAGTGAACCGTTACCGATCGCGATGTTGAACTTCACTAAAGAACGTTCAACTTGATATCCCGGCAACACTCGAACGGTTTGATATTCAGTCATCAAATCACTCGTGCCATCCCATTTGAACAATGCCAGTTGGTTTGACGCAATCTCACTCAGTTGTGAAACAAACTCTTCAATGCTGTCCCTCACATTCACGAGAATGCCAGACGAAAGGAAGAGATAACGCTCTTGCAAATCCAAAGTCACACTAACCCGATACCGTTTTTCGGTTGAGCATCGCAACTCAAGAGTGAACGAAATCGAGCCAGGAACGATCGTCCTAACTCCCATATTATTTTGTCCTCTCGGTTAATTCAAAGAGGACAAGAATGCTGATTTCTCAGACA
>NZ_PVWG01000023.1:0-64464 GCF_003003695.1 Phormidesmis priestleyi ULC007 | reverse complement strand
CCGGAGGGGAGCAGGCATAAGGAGGGGTTAATTAGAGGGTCTTCCTATCTTATATTTAACTTCACCCTCCTACTTAGATTGCAACACTCAAGTTTATCTTTCGTAATCACTATGTTAATAACTTAATGAATATCTCATAAAGGGAATGCTAGTATTCAATACATTAGGTAATGAGCTATTTTCATCACGCTTTTACAGTTAGTATCCAGGATAATTTTTGAGTGCTGCGTGCGAGAAGTGCATTCAAAAAACCTGCCACTTGCTATCTGAAAAGGTTCCCATTCATCGACTCACCCATTCCAATTTCAACTGTGAAGAGGAGTGAAAGCCTTTCATGCAAACTGTTCTTAACTTAAGGAGCGAGTGCCATGTTTGTTGAGTATATTGGGGTTAAACCAGGAACACGCAATCACAAAGGTTACTTTGTTCAGCAAGCTTCAGGATATCGACTGATGGAGATCCAGGAGTCGGGTTGGGCAGTAATTTGCATCAGCGATTCGGTCTGTCATTATGTAGACCCAGAAAATCTACAGCGATCGCATCACAAAGAATTTTTAGTCGTTGAGGAGTTGTAGATATTCTCGACCAATAAAACATTAAATAGACTTTAAAAGGCTGCTCTGACTTCAGGGGCAGCCCTCTTTTTTGATAATCTAAAGAAGAACCTTTCCCCGCAGCAGAGAGCAAAAAAAACTCGTGAAAGATCAGTTCTTTAAATGGCTTAATTTTGTGTTGATGCTAGATCTGTTTCTAGTGCTGCTTAGCTTTGCGTGGCTGACGGTGGCGGTGATTGGTCGCGGCGCTAAGGTTCCGTTGGGGTTAGATCTTTGGTATAAACTTTGGGAGCCTGTGTTTACCCCGGCGATCGGAATTCTCATGGCAGGTGCGATCGTAAGCGGCGCATCCAGTTGGGTGGTTAAACGCCTCAATTCCGATTCATAAAACTAACCTTGGTAGACTGCATATGGTGGATTGAATAGTATTGGTTACTTGCAAAGACAATGGGCACGGCAGTGCCATGCCCCTACAATTCGCGCTTTTAACGGTTTAAATCTGTCAAAAAAATCTCTTATGCGGTATTTATCTTTTAAGCGAATTCAGGCTTCTTTGCTCTCATTGGTTTTGACGATCGTCACCTGGCTATCTCTTTCAACTACAGTCGCAGCATCTTCCACCCATTTATCCCACCCTCCACTCATGGCACTATTTTCATTTTCGGGCACTCGTCCTAATAATCTAGGGGTTCAGAACGGCGCGCTTGCAGCCTGCCCTGACTCTCCCAATTGCGTCAACAGTTTCAGCACCGATGCCGGACACAAGATTGACCCAATTCGCTACACGTCAACGCCAGAAAAAGCGTTTGCTGATTTGAAGCAGACCATTCAATCAATGCCTCGGACTCAAATCGTGACGGAGAATGAGAACTACTTATATGCTGAGTTTGCGAGTAAACTAATGGGATTTGTCGATGATGTCGAGTTTTATTTAGACAAAACTGCGGGGGTGATTCACGTGCGATCGGCAGCCCGTCTAGGCAAATCTGATTTAGGAGTCAATCGCCAACGGGTTGAAGCTATTCGGGCAGCTTTAGCTGGAAGTGGGGCATCAGCGTGAATTAGCGGTATCTTGAGGGTTAGTGACTCATAGACTAATGCTGAAGTACTAATTTGCTATGCCACGCTTTCTCCATTTAGCTGATGTTCATCTGGGCTTCGATCGCTACGACAGCAAAGAGCGCACCAAAGATTTCTTTAGGGCGTTTGAAGATGCGCTGAAAAAATATGCGATCGACGCTCAGGTCGATTTTGTGGTGATTGCGGGTGACTTGTTTGAGCACCGCACCATTCAGCCCAATGTTCTCAACCAAGCAAAGATTTGCTTTCAGATGCTCAAAGATCATCAGATTCCAGTGATGGTGATTGAAGGCAACCACGACAATCGACCCTATGGCACTCAGACCAACTGGCTTAAATATTTGGCACAAGATGAATTAATAATCCTGCTAGAGCCAGAAACCGTAGACGGACAGGTGATCTACGAAATGTGGGATGGCGAAGCTGGGGGCTACATCGATCTCGATTGCGGCGTTCGGGTGTTGGGTTCGCAGTGGTATGGCGCGTCTGCACCCAAAGCGATCGAGTCTTTAGCCAACGCAATTCAACAGCTTCCCGCAAGTCCGAGCTACTCAGTGATGCTGTTTCATCACGGGCTAGAAGGGCAGATTGCTCGATATCAGGGAGCCTTGCGCTATAACGATTTGCTGCCGCTAAAAGAGGCAGGAATTGACTATCTAGCGCTGGGTCACATTCACAAAAACTATAGTGAACAAGGGTGGGTGTTTAACCCCGGCTCGACCGAGGCAAATAGCGTCGAAGAGTCAAAATACGATCGCGGAGTCTATCTAGTCGAGCTAACCCCAGACGGCATTCACGCCGAACTTAAGCAAGATTATTATCAGCGACCCTGGGTGCGATTGCAGATCAAAGCACGAGGCGACGAAAGCCTAGAACAAATTGAGGAAGCGGCGATCGCTCAAGTGCAATCGGCGATCAAATCTCAGCGCATTGTTCCTGATCAAGCTGTGATGGTAGAGTTGCGAATCGAAGGACAAGTCGGCTTCGATCGCCTAGATCTCGATACTAAGAAACTTCAGCAGCAACTCAAAGAACTCACAGGAGCCTTGATTTTTCTGCTGAAGTATGAAGTGGATACGGTTGAGTATGCCTCTCCTTTGTCAGAGGAAATGTCAAGATTGCACATTGAGCGAGAAGTTTTTACTGATTTGGTGGCAGCTCACAACACTTATAAAGGGCGATCGACCGAGCTTGCACAAGGACTGATCGACCTCAAAGATCTACAGATGCAGGATCAGTCCGAGGTCGAGCTATATGACTTTGTGCAAACCTTGCTGGAGTCTTAACTTGGCGTTGTTTCTAGTCTGATTGCGACGGGAATGCCGACATTAGGAAAGGGGTAGCTGCACGATCGTGTAGCTACCCCTTTCCTTAACAGCGAGACTTAGGTTCTACAGGAGTAGGTCAGCAGTCTCTAAATCTGCCACGAAAGGCTTCACGATCCAGTTGGGATCGCTCACGTCAGGCAGCTCATAAGTTTGTGCATAGCTGGAGTCACTCATTCTCCAGATCATCTCCTTCCCAGTCTGCTGGTTACGCCAGAGGATATCGGGTGTGCGATCGCTGCCGAGGTCAGCAACGCCCGCAATCTGCCAGTTCACATCCGCGAGGCTGGTGATCACATCGGCGCTTTGGATCGCCGCGCCATTCATCTGCCAGATGGCGTTTTCGCCACTTGCCTTGTTGCGCCAGAGAATGTCCGATTTACCGTCGCCGTCAAAGTCAGCAGTGCCCGCAATCTGCCAATTGGTATCGGCTACCCGATAGATCACATCGGCGCTTTGGATCGCCGCGCCATTCATCTGCCAGATGGCGTTTTCGCCACTTGCCTTGTTGCGCCAGAGAATGTCCGATTTACCGTCGCCGTCAAAGTCAGCAGTGCCCGCAATCTGCCAATTGGTATCGGCTACCCGATAGATCACATCGGCGCTTTGGATCGCCGCGCCATTCATCTGCCAGATGGCGTTTTCGCCACTTGCCTTGTTGCGCCAGAGAATGTCCGATTTACCGTCGCCGTCAAAGTCAGCAGTGCCCGCAATCTGCCAATTGGTATCGGCTACCCGATAGATCACATCGGCGCTTTGGATCGCCGCGCCATTCATCTGCCAGATGGCGTTTTCGCCGCTTGCCTTGTTGCGCCAGAGAATGTCCGATTTACCATCGTCGTTGAAGTCAGCAGTGCCTGCAATCTGCCAATTGGTATCTGCCACTTGATAGATCAAGGAACCACTTTGTAAACCAGTGTTATTCATCTCCCAAATGACGTTCTCCCCGGTCACTTGGTGGCGCCACAGAATGTCAGCAATGCCGTCGCCGTTAAAGTCAGCGCTGTCTGACGAGATCTGCCAGCTACCATCTACCACGTAGGGTAGAAAGTAGCCGGTTTGTAAGGCAAAGCCGTTCAGTTGCCAAACTGCAACCTGTCCAGTGCTACCGTTGCGCCACAGCAGGCTAGGCAAGCTCTCCGTTACGCTGGTATTGAGAGTAGCGGGTGTGCCACCTGAAATTGCCGTTGTGCCACCCTTGCTCGTTGTGTCTACCGTCAGTCGTGTGGTGCCAGTGGTAAACCCACCGCTATAGGTGTTGTCGAGGGCACGAACAGTCAAGCCAGGCGGCGTACCGAAATAATTGGTCACGGGCACAAAGCGCACCAGGGTGCTAGCCGAGAACGCTAGGGCAGTCGCACCTTCGGCAACGGCACCGACATTTGTCCAGGTGGTGCCATTGATCGAGTATTGCCATTGTCCTTGGGTGCTGGGGTTGGCGGTGTTGCCGACGATCGCCAAGCCACTCAAACTAGCACCCGTATCAGGGTCACTAAACAGACTGCCAAATAAGCTGGTGAGGCTGCTACCGCTGGGATTGGTGGTATCTTGTGAAACGGCTGTTAGCGTGGCATTACTAGTCAAGGTCGGGGCATCGTTGACGTTGGCGAGTCCACCAGTGGGAACCGCCACCGTGCTAGGGGTGCTGACTGCCGAACCATCACTGAGGCTCAAGCTGTAAGCAGGAGGAGTATCGCTGCCATCGTGGACAAATTGCACGGCACCCGAGTTGATTTGTGCCTGAGTGAAGCTGGTAATCGCCGTTCCAGGCGCATTCACAAACTCAAACCGTCCATTTGTCACGTTTGTGGCGCTATAGGTCAGTTGGGCGGCGGTATTGTCGGGGTCAGTGGCGTTGATATTGCTGCTAGAGAGCACCACACTGCCACCTTCACTCAGGCTCAACGTGTTAGTGCTGATCGTCGGCGCATCGTTAACAGCGGTCACATTAATGTTTTTGGTAACGGCAGTGCTGGTGCCACCATCGCCATCGGTGATGACTAGCTGCACAGTACGAGAGGCAGTCGGTGCGTCAGACACATTGGCATAGGTAAGGTTTTGCAGTAACGCAGTGGCGGCAGTAGGGGTCGCGCTGGCGTTGAAGGTGATGACCAATGGTGTGGTGCCTGTACCGCCTGCGAACGTGCCAATGATGGTGCCTCCATAGGTGACATTGCTGACCGATACGCCAATCTTTCCAGTGCCGGTGCCCTGGTTGCGGATGGCGAGTCTGTCGTCTACCGTGCCATTGGCGCTATAGCTCACCGTTAGCGTACCTGTATCGAAATTAGCCGAATCAGCATCAGTGACGGTGGCAGTGGTGTCAAGAACAGTGGCTAAGTCATTTTCAGTGTAGGAAAGAGCATTGTTAGATTGGGTAATGCTGGGTAGTGCATTGGGAGGAACAATCGCAAAATTAATGCCGAAGCCGTTGTTGGTAGTGGGACTACCACCTCCATTCGCTGCTGTATTGCCGCTACCAGACACATTGGTTCCGCTTGCAGTAGGTGTGGTTGGAGGTATTCCATCGTTGTTGCCGTTAGGGCTAGGCGTACCATCGAAAACAAAGACTGCGCCGCCCTGACCTTGACCCGGTTGAACGAAGTTACTGCCTGCTGCACCACCAACTGCACTGTTATTGGTGAAGGTAACGGTATTAAGTGATAGGGAGCCAGCGCGAACGAAAATGGCACCGCCCAAGCCAGCACCGCCGCCGCCGCCGTAGTTAAACCCACCTGCTCCACTGTGGCCACCAAACCTGCCACCTAAACCAGCCGCGGTAGCTCCACCACCACCACCACCACCAAAACCTCCATTGCCACCGTTATTATACTCCGTACCGCCGCCGCCGCCGCCAAACCCACCATTACCACCGTTTCCATTGATATTGTAGGGGGGAACTGAGGCCCCACCACCACCGCCTGCACCTGTTCCTCCGTTTGTCGCGCCTGAAGTGCCAGAGCCTAGCGCCCCAATGCCAACACTGCCACCTAAGTTGCCGCTAGTGCCACCGTTACCACCCTTGGAAGTAGAGGCACCTGGACCACCACTCGTGTTGCTGCCATTGCCGCTAACACCACCACCACCACCACCACTATAGGTTTGGCTAATAACACCTGCTCCACCTTGACCACCGATCGCTCGGTTGTCATTGAATACAACTCTATTGAGCGTGACGTTGCCATTATTAACCAGCAAGCCACCGCCCAATCCAGCCCCGCCGCCGCCACCTTTATAGCCATCGCCACCCTTGCCGCCTTGGGCTCGTCCACCTGCAACAGCTAGATCTTGCAGTGTTACCGTACCAGAATTGATGAACAACGCCCGCACATCCCCAACATCATTCGTGCCACTATTGTTGGCATCACCATTAATTGTCAGGTTGCTCTGCCCGGTTCCAGTGATGCTCACATCGCTGTTGATCACCAGTTCTGATTGCAGACGAATCGTTTGGGCAGTGGCAAAAGTGGTTGCATCAAAGGTGATGGTGTCGGCTCCTGCAAGGTTGTTTGCCTGAGAAATGGCATCTCGCAACGATCCGACTCCACCATCCGATGTGTTCATCACCGTGAAGTTTGCCAGCACCGAATGGTAGTTTGCTGCCGCCAGTGCCACCGTTTCAATCTCCCCAGACTGATACTCTAGCGTCCAGTCACCCCTCTGAGTGCTGTCCCCTGTCAGATTGTTAGAGGCAGCAACATCAGCTTCAGTTAACTGGCTGATGATTTGTACAAACGCTTGACCGAGCTCGCCTTCGGCAACGTTACAGCCGTAGAGCAGAATGTCCGCATCGTTGGTCAGCGCTTTGCTCCAGGACTTGAGCTGGGTGGCGTACTGCGGCAGATCGGTCAGGTTCAGGGCGCTACTGCCAAAGTCCAGTCCACCGTCTTCCCCGTGGGAAACAATGTGCAAACTGCTGATGTTGTGCCGCCCCAGCAGCGTGTTGGTAATTTGGGTGACAGCATCCTGGCTGGAGTCGAGGATGTGGACTTCGGTGCCCGGTGCCACCCCAGACACCAACTGCTGATAGTCAGCCACCGATCGATCGACAAACAAAAGGGATTGATTAGCTCGTCCCAACCCCGTTAAAGAAGTAGTCAAACTGGCTTTGTCTAAGACAGGCGTAAGGTTAGCGGTAGACAGCACATCAGCAGAAGACGTAGCCGATCGAGGAAGCTCAAAAGACATTGGGTTTCTTTCCAGGGATAAAAAATGAAGCCAACATTCAGAGACGGATGTAGCTTTGTGGGCTGCGATCGCCAACCGTGCTTTACTACGGAGAGTTTCCGATACATCTAAATGTTTTATTCTTATTGAGAGTACCCCTATTTCAAGCAAACTATC
Source organism: Phormidesmis priestleyi ULC007 (assembly GCF_003003695.1). NCBI lineage: Bacteria > Bacillati > Cyanobacteriota > Cyanophyceae > Leptolyngbyales > Leptolyngbyaceae > Phormidesmis > Phormidesmis priestleyi. The sequence goes on along the minus strand of NZ_PVWG01000023.1, from coordinate 57,161 downwards.
GATGAAGCTTAAATCCCCTAAACTAGTCTCTGGTGAATCTTTCGCCCTGTTACTTATTCTCGGTAATTTCCCATAAGCAATTTGAAACCGAAACAGTTTTCTAAGTAATTTAACTGAATGTGAGTGCGATAGAAGTGGTTCACTCTGAACAGCTTTGCTGATCCGAAGGCACTATGAATTCAGGAGAACCCCCTAAATCCCCCAAAATTGGGGGACTTTGAACCAGAAATCTTGGCTTGAAGTCCCCCAAATGGGGGGATTTAGGGGGCTGAAGCCGCTGAGAACGAAGCGAAAAAACTCGTCGAACTCACGTTGGATTAAGGATCGTGGATAAATAATTTCGTTACTTGCAACGCTATTGGGCACGGCTGTGCCATGCCCGTACGCAGATTCCTGTAGTTATGTAGTTCACGATCCTTAGCCAGCAGCAGGCGGCGACTCAAACTTATAGCCAACTCCACGGACGGTTTGAATCAACGCGGGTTGACTCGTGTCAATCTCAATCTTTTTGCGAATCTGACCGATGTGGACATCCACCACACGCTGATCGCCTACGTATTCGTAGTCCCAGACTTCTTGAATCAATTCGGCTCGTCGCCACACCCGACCCGGATGACTCGCCAAGAAGTGAAGTAAGTCAAATTCCAGCGCGGTCAAGGGCACAAAGTCTTCGTTGAGCTTGACCTCACGGCGCACAGGGTCGATCGCCAGCTTGTCAAATATGAGACATTGCTGCTCGGCGGTGGTCACAATTCTCTGACGTTTTAGAATTGCGCCGACTCGAACGCCTAATTCACCCAGGCTAAACGGTTTAGTGATGTAGTCATCGGCACCTTGGCTAAACCCGCGAATCTTGTCTGCTTCATCAGTGCGGCTGGTTAACATCAGCACAAACACCCCCGTGCGGCTCTGCATCTCTTGACAGAGATTATAGCCATTGGCATCGGGAAGATTTACATCTAGAATGACGAGATCAGGGTTGAACTGCTCAAACATCGCCAAGGCAGTCTTACCGTCTTCAGCAGACTCCATTTGGTAGCTTTGCTGGGTGAGATAGCGATGGATCAACTTCCGAATTGCGGGATCATCGTCTACTACGAGAATCTTGGCTGGAGCCATGACCATAACCTTGCGTTGAGAGAGGGTAGTGGTGGAAACTAAGGGTAACTTGCAGAACTAGATAGAATGATATCTATATCTGTATTACACAGGATAAATTTGCCATCAGCACTAGTATGCCTCAGGTTTTGACTAGAATAGCTTGATAAGCTACGGTTTCCTCAAAAAAGCTTGTGACCCGTGTCGCGCTAAGTTACCTTGGAGAGAAGGTGGAGTAATAGCAGATGAGCGATCGAAATCCCTACGAAAAGCTTGGAGTCCCTGAAGGGGCAACCTTTGAGGAGATCCAAAGTGCCCGCAGTCGGCTGTTAGAAGCGTCTGCGGGTGATGAAAAGCAGCGACTGGAGATAGAAGCTGCCTATGATTCGGTGTTAATGGAACGCCTCAAAATGCGTCAGGAAGGGAAGATTCCCGTTCCCGATCGGATTCGTTTCCCTGAAAAATTGGCTCAGGCATCTCCTTCGGCAATGCCTGCACTGCCCAAGAGTTCTCCTGAGTGGTTGACAAACTTGGTCGATACCCCGGGCAAAGTCGATATTGCCTTGCCTGCCGGGGTGCAGTTTCTTTTAGGTGGGTTGGTAGTGCTTTCTCCGACCGATGCTGTGCTGCAACTGGCAATGGCGGTTAGTGTGGGGTCTACTTTGTATTTCCTTTATCGCAAAGAGCGAAAGTTGGGGAAGGCAGTTCTGCTGGGTTTGGGTGGGTTGCTGTTAGGGTTTGCGATCGGTGCAGTGCTAGAAAGCTTCCTAAAAGTCTATCTCCCAGTTCAGCTAGGGGCAGAGATCTTTGTCAGCCTGGTGACGTTTGTGGTTTTATGGCTAGTCAGCAGCTTCTTAAAGTAGACAGAATATAATAAAGTCTTCTCAGTGTGTGTGTCACTCAAGTGACGCACTTATTCTGGCGGAGACTTTTTCAACGTTAAGGAGCACCGAATGGCTGCGGATAGCTTTGACAAAAATAGTTTGGGCTGGCAGCTTCAGCAGTTGGCGCAGCGCGTTGGAGAATGGATTGAGGCGCGATTTCCTCAAAACTCCCCAAATCTGCCTCAGATTCCAAACTGGTCATTTCCAACCTGGCTTTTGGAGGCGATGTTTTGGGCGATCGTGCTTTCGGCAACGCTCTGGTTAAGTTGGCAACTCGTTCGGCTGCTTGCGCCTTATTGGGCGGGATCGTCCGCCCAAGATGCGAAATGGCAACTCCACAAGTCAGCCTCAAAAGAAGAGGAACGATCGGTTGCAGGCTGGATTCGTCAGATGCAAGAGTTTCAGCGTCAGGGCAACTATCGGGAGGCTTGTCGTGCGCTCTATATGGCGATGCTGCAACGATTGAATGATACGAAACTGGTGCCTCATCAATTCAGCCGGACGGATGGCGAATACTTGCAAGTCGTGCAACCGCTTCCTCAATCTCAGGCTTATCAAACGTTGATTCGCACCCACGAGCAACTGTGCTTTGGCGATGGGGTGATTTCAGCCGATGTGTTTAATCGCTGCCAACGTGCCTACCAAGAAATTGAGCGACTGAAGAGCGAAGAAGTCTGAATCTGCCAGTTCTAGTTTTTACTCAATTTTTTCGCTCTCCACCCTTTCCTGCTTGGTTGGCTCGTCCTACACTTTCTTTGGCGCGAGATGCTTGCACATCAGGCTGATTGATTTGTAGCTGTTGCCGACCATTGCGGACGATTCGCAGCATTTCTGCCATTTGCGCTTCCATATCACGAAGCACCCGATCGGCATAGCCATCGGCCCCGTTTTGGATGTCTTCACATTCTTCGATCGCCAATCGCCGCATTTCTTCAAGATCTTGCTGGGCCTGACGGCGAGTGCGTTCAATCTCAGCGATCGTTTGTTCTTGAACCGCTTCACACTCTTGCTGCAACTGAGCGCGAATCTGCTGCGCCTCTAGCTCGGCTTGATGAATGATCCCCGTTTCATTCATGATTTGAGCGGCGCGGCGTTCAGCCTCCTCGATCAACTCATGGGCATATTGCTCTGCCTGCATCAAGAGTTCGTCTTTTTGACGCACGATTTCTTCTGCTTCGTGAAAAGCTTCTGGCAGACTCAATCGCACCAAATCAAGCTGATCGAGAAATTGCTCCTCATCGATCAGGGTGCGCCGACTCCAAAGCACACGCGGGCTGTCGAGAATCATCTCCTCGATCCGATTGAGTTCTTGCTGAATGTCGGGTGTGCCTACTCGCGAATCTTCTCGGTAGGTGGGTCGATTTTGGGCGCTTCCATGACTGGGATGGAGTCCGTCGGGGTTGGTGCTAGTGGATTCTTGGCGTAGCATTTGTAGATATCCAAGGCGACGTGTTGTGGGACGAGGTGATCGATCGCACCGCCAAATTTGGCGACTTCTTTAACCACACTGCTGCTGAGAAAACTATATTCATTGGAGGTGGTGAGAAAAACCGTCTCGATCTGATCGAACAAGGTTTTGTTGATGTGTGCCATCTGCAACTCCATCTCAAAGTCAGAAATGGCGCGTAACCCCCGCAGCAGAGCGCTGGCACCCCGAAGTTTGGCATAAGTCACCGTTAGCCCCTCAAAGCTATCAACTTCTACATTAGCAAGCGGTTGAGTTGCCCGACGAATCTGCTGCATGCGGTCTTGAATGGTAAAAAGAGGGGTCTTGTTAGGGTTGCGAAGCACTGCCACGATCACCCGATCGAAGAGGTGACTGCCTCGCTTGATAATGTCGAGGTGCCCAAACGTAATCGGGTCGAAGCTTCCGGGGTAGATGGCAATCACACAAATGTAAATCGGTACGTTATGGATTTTAAAGGCAGAATCGAGGAGAAACTTACCTCTTTAGGAGGTTAGTGATCGGAGCGCGATCGCCCTACAAGCTTGCAAAGAAATTGCGGAGCTTGGTTGGGCACCACTTATCCCATCGGCAACCTTCTTGAATTTTACCCAAGAACCCGTTTTGATGCTTAAAAAGAATATTAAGTCATCCGAGGATTTTCTTACTTTACCAAGAATACTTCCGTCACGGATGATATATACGTAATTTATATCGACAAGGGGTAGCCGACTTAACGAACAGAGAAAAGAATTACCAGAAGTCGAAACTGCAAAAGAGTCTGCCTCTCTATGGATATCTTGTATGGGTCGCCACCCCGATCTCGCGCTTGGTTAAATTGTACCAGCTTCTGTTGACCGGAAATTGGTTACCTCCGTTCCTTCAGCAAGCGCTCAACCCTGTGGAGGGTTTCCCTCCGTTTGATAGAGTGGTCGATTCTACTAAGGGTCGATGGATTCTTTAATCAGGTATGTAAAGCTATAGAAAACAAATATTTACAGATGTCAAATTTTTGAAAGAAAAGAGAGTTGATAAACGATTCAAATCTACCTAAACAATCAAATATTTAGACAAATATTTAGACGTTGTGTGAAATGCTGTGATAGAAGACTCCCTCAAGATTCTTTTAGTTGACGATGATGCCGTAGCTCGAACGGCGCTGGGTCGATCGTTGCTGATTGCGGGTGTCAAAATTCGAGAGACGGTGGAGGTAGAAAACTGTGCATCGGCGATCGCCATCTTAGAGCAAGCCGTCTTTGATTGCGCCTTGATCAACTATCAGTTGCCAGATGGTGATGCGCTAAGTCTAGTGAGACAGATTCGTCATTGTGAATTTGCGATCGCGCTGATTGTGCTGACTGGGCAGGGCGACGAGCAGCTTGCCGTAGAACTCATGAAGGCAGGTGCAAATGATTATCTGTCTAACAAGCTGCTGCCAGAAAACTTATCTCGCAGCTTATGGAGCGCGGTGCGGGTGAATCGAGCCGAGCAAAGAACTGCCGCAGCAACCCAAAAACTCCGCGCGAGTGAAGAGCGATATCGACTGGTGTTAGAAGGCTCAAATGATGGCATTTGGGACTGGTCTATCTGTGACGACGAGGTGTTTTGTAACGATCGCATGTTAGAGATTGTGGGGCGATCGCGAGAAACCCTCGGAACGGCTCAAAGTGCTTTCTTTCAACTCATTCACCCAGACGATCAAAATCGGGTTTTACAAGCCATAAGGGCGCATTTACATCAGTCCGCCCCGTTTGATGTTGAGTTTAGGATGCAACACGGGTCTGGCAACTATATTGACTGCACCTCGCGAGGCAAAGCCCAATGTAATCAGGAAGGTCAGCTTTTTCGGATGTCGGGCATTGTGAGTGACATTACGCAACGCAAACAGGCACAAGAAAAGATCGTTCAACTAAATCGCGATCTAGAACATCGAGTTACAGAACTGCAAACGTTGTTGGATGTAATTCCAATCGGAATTGCCATCGCAGAAGATGCCGCTTGTCAATACATCAGAGTTAACGCTAGCATGAGCGCTCAGTTAGGAATCGCACTTGGAGAGAATGCCTCTAAAAGCCGTTCTGATGCCGAGCAACTTCCCTTCAAAATTTATCAAAACGGCAGAGAACTTGATGCAGCAGAGTTACCGATGCAGCGATCGGCGGAATTAGGCATTTCAATCTCCGGCGTTGAACTTGAGGTGATGCAGCAGAATGGCAGAAGCGTCACACTCTTGTCAGAGGTTGCCCCTCTATTTGATGAATCATTTAACTCACGGGGCTGTGTCGGTGCCTTTTTAGATATCACCGATCGTAAACGCGCCGAGGATTCTCAGCGCTTTCTAGCCAATGCCAGCACGTTACTGACCTCTTCTCTAGATGCTTCAACTATTTTAGAAAATCTCGCTCAACTCTCAGTGCCTTATCTAGCAGACTGGTGCATGATTCACACGCTGCAAGACGAGCAGACCCAGTTAGTTGCCCTGTTCCATTCAGATCCGCAGAAAGTCGCTGCCTTTGAAGATTATCGACAACGTTACCCGCTCGATCTCAATTCTTCTGACAGCATTGCAGTCGTGTTGAAAACTGGACAGTCACAGTTCTATCCCCAAGTCTCTGATCACCTGTTGGTCAACCAGACTCAAAATGCTGAACAATATGAACAATTAAAAGCCTTTAAATTTCGGTCTGCCATGATAGTGCCGCTACTGGCCAGAGAGCGAATTTTGGGGGTGATTACCTTTGCTTTAGTCGAGTCAAACCGACACTACACTTTAACAGATCTATCACTGGCAGAAGATCTTGCCCGTCGAGCCGCGCTTGCCGTTGACAATGCTCGTCTCTATCAAGCGACTCAAAGAGCCGAACAAAACCTCCGCAAAGCGATCGTCATTCTCGGCGAACAACAGCAACAGTTAAGAATATTGCAACGCCTAACCGACTTACTCAATCAGCGCTTGACCGATCTACCCGGATTGCTGCAAGCCATGATCGATGCGATTTGTGATGCGATTCCTAACGCTGAGTTTGGGTTGATTGTGCTTCAAAATCCCCAAACTCAACAGCTAGAGTTAACCGCAACAACTGGACTCGATTTGGACGAATTCCCGATCAATGAAGCGTTTTCGCCAGGAGAAGGACTGTTAGGACGCGTGTTTGTGACAGGGAAGACCCATTTAATTCAACCCAGTTCGCATCCGATCGCGCCCGATCATGACTCACTTCTGACCCCTCACGCTTCTCTTGATCACCTGCCTTCGTCTCTCTGTGCAGTGGCGATCGAGTCGGCTCAAGCAGGTCGTTTAGGCGTACTTGCGATCGGAAACTGGGAAGGCAACACCGCATTTGATGAAGATGACTCGCGAATGCTGGTCGCGTTTGGAGAGCAAGCAGCGATCGCGCTGAACAATGCTCAACTAATCAATGCTCTAGAAGAACGGGAAGAACGGCTAGAGATGCAAAATGCAATTCTGGCGCAGCAAAATCAGGCGTTAGAAAATCAGCGTCAGCAGATCCAATCACAAAACCTCAGACTTATCGAAGCGGCACAACTCAAGTCACAATTTTTAGCCACCATGTCTCACGAGTTGCGAACTCCGATGAACGCCATTATGGGGTTTTCTCAACTCTTGCTGCGGCAAAGTCAACTCCGCCCAGTCCACTTAGAAATGGTCGATCGCATTCTCAACAATGCCAAAAATTTGTTAGCTCTGATTAACGATATTCTTGACCTCTCAAAAATTGAAGCCGGACGGTTAGAACTAAAACTGGAACGATTTAATCTCTCTGATTTTTTGACCGCAACCACTTCAGAGTTACGATCGCTGGCAGATCAAAAGCAGTTGCTCTTAAGCGTGAACTCTCATCTTAAAGACCCTTGGGTAGTTAACGATAGTGCGCGTTTGCGCCAAGTATTGGTCAACTTGTTGTCAAACGCAATCAAGTTCACAGATGTTGGGACGATCGAGGTCGAAGTCTGGGGGTTGGCAAACGGTCGGCTGGTGATTTCAGTTCGTGATACTGGAATCGGCATCGCGCCTGATGACCTGGTTCGCATTTTTGAGGAGTTTCGTCAGCTTGACCAATCGAGCACTCGCCGTCACGGGGGCACTGGGCTAGGGCTGGCAATCACCAAATGGCTGGTGCAAATGATGGGCGGCACGATTGGCGTTGAAAGCCAGTTAGCAGCAGGGTCAACGTTTCGAGTAGAGTTGCCGAGGTGGGTAGAGAGACGGATGGATTAGAGCGATCCTAGCTATCGTGTATTCCTTTCCAGTTTGAGCGGTTAACTTTAACGTCAGTTCGATGAGGTTGTTCGCTTCGTTGTAGAGTGCTTGTGCCCCCTAAATCCCCCATGCTGGGGGACTTCAGACCCAGATTTTCAGTTCAAAGTCCCTCACTTGTGGGGGATTTAGGGGGCGTTCCAGAGGGTGTTTCTTAGAAGTTAACCTAACAAGGAGCGAGAATTTTGATCAATTCGGATGTGATTGGGCTGAGACTGAACCCGATCGCACCACTCTTGAATATTAGGAAACTTGCTCAAGTCATATCCGCCTTCATGGGCAACATGAGTATAGGAGTAAAGGGCAATGTCAGCGATCGTGTAGCGTTCTCCGACAAAAAACGAGTGTGTGGTTAAATGTTGTTCCATCACGCCTAGTCCAGCGTTGCCCAAGCGTTGGTGATAAGCAATCAGAGGCGCAAACTGCTCGGCTTGTTTAACAACTGTGATCCAAAACCGAGGACGAGATAAATTTGCGCCTAAACTAAACTGCTCAAAAAATAGCCATTTTAGAATTTGATTTCGCTCTAAGCGATCGCGGGAAAAGAAATCAGTTTCTTCAGCAAGATAGATCAAAATCGAATTCGATTCGGTCAGAAATACATCGGGTTCTATTTCGAGAACTGGCACCTTCCCATTCGGATTTTTTTGCAAAAACTCTGGTAGATAAGTTTCTTGATTGAGCAGATTGACCGAGACAAGTTCAAATGGAATTTGAAGCTGCGTTAAAAACAATCGCAACTTATAACAGTTACCTGAAGGAGGAAAGCTATAAAGTCGATACATAAAATTTGGTTCGCCTGAAACTATGAGTGTTTGGATTTTTTCTTCGCTTTTTTGGATTTTCCGTCTAGTGCGCCTTCAATTTTGGCATTGAATCCATACACTTCGCGGGTGCCAGCCAGCGGAACTAGCGTAATCTCTCGATCGTCTCCCGGTTCAAACCTGACTGCCGTTCCAGCCGGAATGTCTAACCGCATTCCTCGCGCTCGTTCTCGATCGAACTCCAATGCCGAATTCACCTCATAAAAGTGAAAGTGAGAGCCAATTTGAATCGGGCGATCGCCTTGATTAGCCACGTTGAGTTTAACGGTTTCGCGTCCTGCATTCAGTTCGATCTCGCCGTCATCAATAAACATTTCTCCAGGAATCATAAATCACCTCAACGAATGGGATTGTGAACCGTGACCAGCTTTGTTCCATCGGGAAACGTGGCTTCAACTTGCACATCGTGAATCATTTCAGAAATGCCATCCATCACATCATTTTGAGTTAGCAATGTGGTGCCATAACTCATCAGATCTGAAACCGTTCGACCCTCTCGTGCGCCTTCTAAAATTGCCGCAGAAATGTAAGCGATCGCTTCTGGATAGTTGAGCTTTAAGCCCCGATCTTTTCGTCGTTCTGCCAACAGCGCCGCCGTAAAAATCAACAGTTTGTCTTTTTCTTGGGGAGTTAATTGCATTTCTATTTTTGGGTATCGTTACTAACAATAGTCTCAAGTTCAGCTAACAAAACTGAATCGTCAATGAACATACTGTACCAAAGCTAGGTCAAGAACTTTTTGGCGAAAACGATGGCTCAAATCTTCAGGGGTTCTCAAATCGACTTTGCGGACTAAGATTTCTGTTAACGCTATTTCCATGCCCGCTAATCGAATTAATCCAGGAACATGATTCGGTTCAAACTCGACTAGAACATCTATATCACTATCAGGGTTGAAATCTTCTCGTAAGATAGAACCAAATAGAGATAACTTCAGAATGTGATATTGATCGCAAAAACTAGCAACTTTATCTGAAGGAATTTCAATCGGAAGTTTGCGGTTCATCATGTCCTCCGTTATTGTTGCCAAACTCTTGGAACGCAGATAGCACGATCGCAATACAACTCTCGCACCAGTCGCCAAACTTCAATAAACCACTGTCGCGCCTCCATTGTAGAATGACCTCGATAGCGACACAGTAGCCCAGACATCAAGCGAGTCACGCCGATTTCTCCGTTACCCGCCCAGACAGAACGCGCTTTTTCGATGATTTCTGGATCGATCGATCGCCCAATCCAGGCGAAACTGCCCACCACAGGACAGGTTGCCAACCCGTGAAGACTGGTGACTAACGCCTCGCTGCCCGGAAGCCACTGACGATCGACCCAAATCGGGCGATCGTGCTGCCAAACTTCAGTGTGCGATCGCCACTCGCCTTCGATAAACCGTTCGCCCCTAGCACTGCGACCAAATCGGGTAATTTCCCAACCAAGCCAAGTGGCATCAGGCGCGAGATTCACCCGCATTTCCTGCCGATAGACCGCTTGGTTGAAGACGATCGTTTCCTGCGGAAACCACTCCAAGCAGGCTCCGCTGGCTACGTCTACCTGAACGACTTGCCTGGCTTCTCTACCGTTGGTTTTGTAAATCTTGCTGGCGGCGGCCGTAGTGATCAGCGCGTGAGCTTTAGATTTGAGGCGAAAATCGAGGGACAGCCGATCGCCCCCCACGATTCCGCCTGCCGTGTGCATAATCACGCTATGACAAACCTCAGATCCCTCTGGATAAAAGGGGCGTTGTATCTTTAGAGGTGCTTTTGTCTGACTGTGAATGAGTTGAGTCGAACCTTGACGGTTTGCAAACTCCAGGCATAAGCTGCCATGCCAATCGGTAGGGGTTGTCTCAGTCAGAGCGGGGAGAGGTTGATTCACAGAACAAAGTGAGCTAACGGTCAACTGCAATTAGTTTGGTTTGACATACTCCCCAAGGAGAAGAGGAACCGCGACTCATGCTCCCTCTCCTTGGGGAGAGGGTTGGGGTGAGGGCAAATCCGGGTCTTATTTAATTCACGATCGCTAAGGTGCCAAGACCCCGTTTAAGAAAATATCGGCTAACCCTTCTGCCATTTCCTTCATTTCACCAGGGGAGCTATTGGGTTGCATGATAGTGTCTTGACTGAAGCCTGCGATCGCAAACATGCCCAAAAACACTCGCGCCACCAGTTTAGGATTCATCTGACGATAAACGCCTCGATCCATCGCAGTTTGAAAAAAAGCTTCTGCCACATCAGTCATTTTGTTAATCACTTCTGACTGAATATGTTCACGCAAATCGGGATGAAACTGCGCTTCCATAAAGCAAACTTTGAGCATGTCTGCGTTTTGGTGCAGGTGCAGCATCCGTCGCCGCATCACTTGCGCCACTGCCTGATAGCTGCCCATCTCGCTCAACTCGGTCAAGAGGTCAGTGAGAATCTCGATCCATCCCTGGGTGGCAATCTCGACCAAAATTGCTTTCTTATTGGCAAAATGACGAAACAGCGTGCCTTCGGCGACTCCAGCGTGTTCGGCTAAATCGCGGGTCGTGGTGCCATCATAACCATTACGGGCAAAGAGCTTTAGCGCAGATTTAAGAATGCGAGTTCGGGTTTCGGTTTCGGCTTGGGGGGGGCGATTGGTAATTGCCATAGATTCTTAATCAGGCGCATATTGCGGGGCAAGCTTCTTTCAGAATTGCACAAAAAAGCCGATCGGTCTATTTTGGAAGGTAACAAAAAACTGGGATATCTTTTGCGACGAAGCTCTTAGCAGTCTTTTTCTACAAAATAAGACGACTGAGAATAGTCAACCAAAGGCATCGGGTTCGTCTGGAGTCAGATACTATAGTAAAGACTCTATGCTGTGTCTCTAAAGCCGTGATCGGCTTGTAGTTCATGGTTTCGTTCAAAGTCTTCTTTACATTTATGACTGTCGACAAACGATGAATCATCGCCGCATTGAGGAGATCTTGCAGAATAACCGATCGTGGGCGGCTCAACAGCAGCAAATTGATCCCAACTACTTCAAGACTCTATCGGTCGGACAAACCCCGCGCTATCTCTATATTGGGTGTTCAGATAGCCGTTTACCCCTGACCCAGTTTATGCAAACCGAACCGGGTGAAGTTTTTGTCCACCGCAATATTGCCAATCAGGTTTGCCTAACCGATATTAATCTTTTGTCAATCTTGGAGTATGCGATCGACTACCTGCATGTTGAGCACATTCTGGTCTGTGGTCATTATTATTGCGGCGGGATTCAGGCTGCTTTTGAAGGAGTCACGGCAGTGCTTGTCGATAGCTGGGTCAACCCGATTCGAGAACTGTATCTGCAAAATCGAGAGGAAATTGACGAACTGTCTAGCCGCGAAAGCAAACTAAATCGCCTCGCTGAGTTGAATGTCAAAGCTCAAGTCAAGAATCTCTACCAAACCTCAATTATGCGGAATGCCTTGCGGGAAGATCGTGCGCCTCAAGTTCATGGTTGGGTGCTCGAATTGCAAACAGGTCTGATCAAAGATCTAGATATTTCAACCGAAGGCTGGCACCTCTACCCCAGTTGCCCCACGCCTTAGCCTTGGTGGCTACCAGAATTTTCAGAAGCTGAAGATCGCGCTCATTTCAGGTTCTTGATGAAGAGAAGTCTGCTATCGTTTACAACGATGCTAACTAAAGAATCCATTTTTACGGCCCTGTTGGTCTTTGTGCCAATCTCGATCGCTGCCCACTTTTTAGGGTGGGGAGAACTTGCTGTCTTCATCACTTCAGGTTTGGCGATCGTGCCCCTCGCTGGCTGGATGGGAACGGCGACTGAAGAACTTTCTGTCGTTTTGGGGGCGACGATCGGCGGTCTCTTGAATGCAACGTTTGGCAATGCTACTGAACTGATTATCGCCCTGATTGCACTTAAAGCCGGGTTAGTTGATGTCGTTCAAGCCACCATTACTGGCTCGATCATCGGCAATTTGTTGCTCGTGCTAGGTTTTTCGATGCTGCTTGGGGGGCTTCGCTACCCAGAACAAGTGTTTCATCAAACGGCGGCACGGGTTAATGCTTCTTCGCTGAATCTTGCGGTGATCGCCATTTTGCTCCCGACTGCGGCAAACCTGCTCGCAGGTGGCATTCCTGAACCTACGATGCAGCGTCTTTCTAGCGCAGTCGCGATCGTATTAATTTTAGTGTATGGGCTGATGCTGCTGTTTTCGATGCGGACGCATACTCATCTATATAACCTGGAGTTAGCTGCGATCGAGTCTTGCGAGAGCACAGAGGCGACACCCACATCGGCTTCTCACGATCAGCGCCATCTGTGGTTTTGGGTCGGGGTGCTGCTGGGAATTACAGTGCTGGTTGCGATCGAATCGGAACTGCTCGTGGGTGCCTTGGAAGCAGCTACCGCCCAGTTAGGTTTGACCCCTCTGTTTACCGGAGTGATTTTGCTGCCAATCATTGGTAACGCGGCAGAACACGCCACTGCCGTAACCGTCGCCATGAAAAACAAGATGGAGCTTTCAATGGCAGTTGCGGTTGGGTCGAGTTTACAAATTGCGCTGTTTGTGGCTCCGGTTTTAGTGTTAGCAGGTTTCGTTTTGGGTCAACCGATGGATTTGAGCTTCAACCCGTTTGAGTTGGTCGCGGTTGGTGTTGCTGTGTTACTCAGTAACTCAACGATCTCAGACGGAAAATCAAACTGGCTTGAAGGAGCCTTGCTCTTGGCAACCTATCTTGTTTTGGCAATTACTTTTTACTTCTATCCAGCTTAAGTTCCAATTCATTTCAATTCATTTCAATTCAAGCAGCGTTTCAATTCAAGCAGCAGCCCGAAAGCCGCCGCTACGTGGATTCTAAATAAGCCAAAGATTGCATGGCTTGTTTCAATTCAAGCAGCAGCCCGAAAGCCGCCGCTACCTGGGAGAATCGAGATTGTAACCCCCGCCGACCAATCACTGTTTCAATTCAAGCAGCAGCCCGAAAGCCGCCGCTACCCAATCAACCTCAATTCTCGATCTTTGTGTTGGAAGTTTCAATTCAAGCAGCAGCCCGAAAGCCGCCGCTACTCCCGATGCCTTACCCACTCTTCGACCGCTCCTTATATTGGTTTCAATTCAAGCAGCAGCCCGAAAGCCGCCGCTACTCACGCCGCTCGACTGCAAGCCGCCCACGATTTCGTTTCAATTCAAGCAGCAGCCCGAAAGCCGCCGCTACGCCATCGCCCAAGTTGCCCGCGTTCAAGATGTTAGTGTTTCAATTCAAGCAGCAGCCCGAAAGCCGCCGCTACTTGATTGCAGCCAGCCGCCGATTCACGGTCGCCTCTGCCAGTTTCAATTCAAGCAGCAGCCCGAAAGCCGCCGCTACGAGTTGGGCAATCGCAAAGGGAGCATAGAGAAAGTTTCAATTCAAGCAGCAGCCCGAAAGCCGCCGCTACTCGCTGGATTCCTCCTCTAACCGTGCATCTGCACGTTTCAATTCAAGCAGCAGCCCGAAAGCCGCCGCTACCAAGAGTCACCTCTTCTACCTCTAGAGTTAAGCTGTTTCAATTCAAGCAGCAGCCCGAAAGCCGCCGCTACGCATTAAAAGCAGTCTTCGCTTTGGCATTTCACTTGTTTCAATTCAAGCAGCAGCCCGAAAGCCGCCGCTACGCTACAAGAAAGTTCCGAAAATACTCTCACTCTTCCGTTTCAATTCAAGCAGCAGCCCGAAAGCCGCCGCTACCTGAAAGGAAACAGGATCTTTTAGTCAAACAAGAGGTTTCAATTCAAGCAGCAGCCCGAAAGCCGCCGCTACCTCAGAGACTTTCGCAGCGATCGAGTCTTGAGAAAGTTTCAATTCAAGCAGCAGCCCGAAAGCCGCCGCTACCGCTCGATCGACTCGTAAACGCCCTTGAGGTCGTGTTTCAATTCAAGCAGCAGCCCGAAAGCCGCCGCTACACGCTGAACAAGCCACCGCTTGTCTGTAAATTCCTAAGTTTCAATTCAAGCAGCAGCCCGAAAGCCGCCGCTACGAGTGCTGCAAACCTGAGTGGTGCAAAAGGTTTGCCGGTTTCAATTCAAGCAGCAGCCCGAAAGCCGCCGCTACGATGGTGGCAAAGACGGCAAAGACAAAGATGCTTTGTTTCAATTCAAGCAGCAGCCCGAAAGCCGCCGCTACTCCGTCTGCGCGGCTTTGAGGCTGAAATGGTCTCGTTTCAATTCAAGCAGCAGCCCGAAAGCCGCCGCTACTTGACTTCGGCAACATTCTGCAAATTTTTAGACAGTTTCAATTCAAGCAGCAGCCCGAAAGCCGCCGCTACGGTCTACAATCAGTTGCGTAAGTTTGTGTTGCGCGTTTCAATTCAAGCAGCAGCCCGAAAGCCGCCGCTACAGGGAATGCGGCGCGCGATCGGTTGCAAAAAGAACTGTTTCAATTCAAGCAGCAGCCCGAAAGCCGCCGCTACTTCCAAATTAACTGTACTTATGAAGGATTTGTATGTTTCAATTCAAGCAGCAGCCCGAAAGCC
The DNA here is from genome assembly GCF_003003695.1 of Phormidesmis priestleyi ULC007. NCBI lineage: Bacteria > Bacillati > Cyanobacteriota > Cyanophyceae > Leptolyngbyales > Leptolyngbyaceae > Phormidesmis > Phormidesmis priestleyi. Next base: position 42,158 of record NZ_PVWG01000023.1, on the reverse strand, counting down.
GCCGCTACGTTTATAAGCCTCGATGTATTTAGCCAGTGAGTCAAGTTTCAATTCAAGCAGCAGCCCGAAAGCCGCCGCTACGTGCTGGGGGGTGAAAGTGTTTCGCTCTGCGTTGCTGTTTCAATTCAAGCAGCAGCCCGAAAGCCGCCGCTACGGCGGGGATGAATGAGGTACACATTCCGCAAGTGGGGTTTCAATTCAAGCAGCAGCCCGAAAGCCGCCGCTACCGGGCGCACCTTCAAAAACGTTCGTCAAGAGTTGGGGCTGTTTCAATTCAAGCAGCAGCCCGAAAGCCGCCGCTACGAGATAACAACAGCTTTACGATCGCGCCTACTCTTGTTTCAATTCAAGCAGCAGCCCGAAAGCCGCCGCTACGCACACCGAAGCCACCGATCGCCTGATCGAGCTTCATGTTTCAATTCAAGCAGCAGCCCGAAAGCCGCCGCTACCCGCACAGATTCTCGATCGCTCTCTTCCCTCCATTCGTTTCAATTCAAGCAGCAGCCCGAAAGCCGCCGCTACGTCGGATTAACCGACGTGAATCCATCCTGTCCCTGTTTCAATTCAAGCAGCAGCCCGAAAGCCGCCGCTACGTTAAAACCGCTTGCTGTTTGTTCCTCCCAGGTCTGAAGTTTCAATTCAAGCAGCAGCCCGAAAGCCGCCGCTACGTCTATGCGGTGGGGTAGTTTATCTTGTCTAGTTTCGCGAGTTTCAATTCAAGCAGCAGCCCGAAAGCCGCCGCTACTTCTTGCCAGGGTCAATCCCGATGACAATATCCTGGTTTCAATTCAAGCAGCAGCCCGAAAGCCGCCGCTACCTGCGTCCTCGTCTACCACGTCGGATTAACCGTTTCAATTCAAGCAGCAGCCCGAAAGCCGCCGCTACGCTTTGAAGTGCGAACCCCTATCGATGATATTAGAGTTTCAATTCAAGCAGCAGCCCGAAAGCCGCCGCTACCTAATCGTGGGGCGAGTGTTGCGCTGAATGCGAGGAGTTTCAATTCAAGCAGCAGCCCGAAAGCCGCCGCTACCACTTAAAGCCAGAGCGATCGCCGAAACATTTCCAGTTTCAATTCAAGCAGCAGCCCGAAAGCCGCCGCTACGACTTGATTCTCTGTTCCCTGGCTTTGTTGGTTCAGTTTCAATTCAAGCAGCAGCCCGAAAGCCGCCGCTACCTTAAAATTCCCCTCTCGAATTTCCGTGAAGCTTTGCTTGTTTCAATTCAAGCAGCAGCCCGAAAGCCGCCGCTACCTTCAGGAGGATGTGCTTCCCAGTCAGTATGTGGTGTTTCAATTCAAGCAGCAGCCCGAAAGCCGCCGCTACTTCCGGGGAAAGATCGACGCACCGAAACAGGTTGTTTCAATTCAAGCAGCAGCCCGAAAGCCGCCGCTACCTGACTTCTGCTTCTCATTGAGAGCAGGTAATCCGTTTCAATTCAAGCAGCAGCCCGAAAGCCGCCGCTACGGGATCGACACAGAAATAAACCCACGAGGGAAGACAGGTTTCAATTCAAGCAGCAGCCCGAAAGCCGCCGCTACAGTGGGAGCTAGAAATCCCGTCCTACTAATAGTTTCAGAGGTCGATCGTGCGAACCCCGAAACAAGTTGTCATCCTCAAACAAGATTACATAATTAAACTCCATTACTTTCCAGTTAATTAATCGGAGCGCGGAACACCTATCGTCAAAATAGGCTCAAACCATTGCCTAGTAACGCATTCAGCTAACTAAATTAAAACCTCATCACAAACACCTACCCATCCGCGCTCTCGTCGATAAATTCGTCCCAATATTTTAAGATCAACCGCCTTACTCTGCTCCCCCGCCCTTTTAACTTCTTTGCGATCGCAGCTTTATCGATCGGCAATGTGCATGAAAAAGTAACTGGAACCGTAACCTTTTTCCCCACAAATTGAGTACGCTTCGACCCCTCACTACGACCAGTTCCGATGCCCTTAGCCTCGCGTTTAGCCATCGCCACCTGTTAAATAGTTGGATGGCACACCTCAAAGCGCCATATCAGCACCCCAATCATAACCACCGCACCACACATAGAAACCCTCTACATCTTTGATGTTGGCAATATTTTTATCAAATCGTGACTTAGAAACCCCGATCGTGAAACCTTGCAAAGCTCTAAAATCACGACTTGTTAGAGCGCTATCAAATTTAATCTCATGATGGGGCACCCGAACCAACACGCTGATCTGCTCATCTATCAGCTTAAAAGCTTTTGCAACACTCTCAATCTCAACTCGATCGAGCTTTGAAATGATTTCCAATTCATCAGTGTCAGAATCCGAATAAAGCCTTTTTGAATAAGCCTTGATACAGTTTGGCGATTGTAAGTCGTCGCCCACATCTAAACGTTGCTTGGTGATCCGAATGCGCTGCTGATATTCAGGCATAGTTGGATAATCAATCTCTGAATAAAAGATTCGCAACACGCCTTCCGGGTTCTTACCTTCTCGATTAACGCGACCTGCTGCCTGAATAATTGAATCAAGCCCCGCCATCATGCGGTATCCGATCGGAAAATCGAGATCTACTCCAGCTTCTACTAGCTGAGTCGCACATAGGACGATCGGATCATCATCTTCAAGCTTTTGCCGGACATCAGCAATAATTTCGCGTCTGTGAATCGGGGGGCAAAGAGCAGTGAGTAAGACAGATCCTTTATGCGCTCGATAGGCATCACGGGCAGCCGCGATCGTGTTGCACACAATCAACGCTTGATGATGATGATGAGCGGCAATTTCGAGCCAACTCACTTTTCCCATTACCTCATACCGCACCCGTTTGAACTCCTTGAAGTAGTAATCGGGGTTAGCAATCACTGGGGTAATGTTGGCGCAAAATGGTGAATAATCGGGCTGTGATGCACTCGATAAAATAACCACACAACCCCAGTGCGCTGCCAAAATCTTTAATGACTCCATCACTGGTTTCAGAACATTAGTCGGAATCGTATGAGTTTCATCGAGAAAGATCACCGAGTTAACAATACTGGGCAGCTTCCGGCAACGTCGAGCAGAGTTCTCAAACAAACTTTCAAGAAACTGAACAGCCGTAGTCGCTACGATCGGGTGTAACCATCGCTCTCCCGCTATTTTGTGTTCATAGGCTTCAGACTTGGGATCGAAATTAGAGTGATGTTCTAAGACATTTTCACGTCCTAATACCTTCGCTAAAACTGAAGCATTTTGTTCCAAAATAGAGATGAACGGAGCGACGTAAATCACCCGATCTTTATGCAGCCGACTCGCAATATCAAGGGCAAGTTGAGCGCCTGAAAGCGTTTTTCCGCAGCCGCAAGGTGCAGTTAAGTCAAAAATGCCCCCACCATTATGCAGTGATACTTTCTGTGCAAATTGACGACACTCATCATAGAAACGCTTTCGAGCTAAGTTCACGGGTGAAGTCCCAGAGAATTCAGCAACGTGAGTCGCTAAGTTGTCCTGTAGAGTTGCGATTTTTGCAAACTGCGTAGCGGGTAAAGTGCCCTCAAGTTGAGCCACATCTGTACGATCGCCATCGATCAACGCTCCGAACAAAATGCGAACCAGCATCGAGAGTTGAGGGCCACTTTCGCCATAAGCGGTCTCCAATTGCTCTCTAGTGATATCCAGTGCTGAAGGGAGAAACTCAGAGGGAGTTTGAGCGATCGCCGCCTCGATCTGACTGTCATAGGCTTTTAGAACCCCGTCGAGTTGATCAAGGTCATACAACCCACGATGATGTCCTGCAACACACAGCGCAACTATGTTCCCCAACACCCCTAGCTGCTTAGTTGCCCAAGATGCACCTGCCTGAGCATGACTCGGATGGTTAGTCGGAGAGGCTCCAACGGCGATCGCATTAATCCACGCCTGCCATTGAGGATTGTATTTGCCAATGTCATGCAATAACCCAGCAACTTGTCCAAGCTCAGATAGAGTGATGGGAAGCCTCGCGATCGTCTTCTCGCTCACGCCGTGCAAGTGAGAAGACAACAGTTGTCCTGGACGCGCGATGGGTTGAGTCATACTAAAACATCTCGCAGCCGAGTCATCGTCACCCCTTTGGGAGTTTCAGCGATCGTGATGGTATAGTCCTCGATCGAACGAGGAGACTCAACATCCGTCTTGATACTCAATGCAGCTTGTAAATCTTCTGTACGAGCACTGCCAAACTTGCTTTCGTGGGTATATACAAGGACATCTCGCAAAATCATTCGTCCTCGCATCGTGGAAGGCGTGAGTTCAAGGTGAAGCGCCAGCGCTTTCCAAAACTTCTCCAAATCTTCAGCACTGATAGGGTTCCCCTGGGCTTTAGCGAGAGCAGCACTGTAAGTACCCATTGTGGTGTAAAGCCCATAGGGTACGCGGAACTGAGCGCCCATATTTTGATTGAGTCCATCTTTTTCGGTTGCCCCAGCGCAACGAGTGATACCATCCCGGCGAATCTCGATCGGAGTCACAGATCGGGCGGTGTCAATCTGAATCGCACCGGTCACTTGTCCGCCATTCCCAATCTTTGTAATTTGAGTAAGCACCGCACCAAACAATCGGACATCGATAAAACGCTCGAAAATTAGTTGACGCGCTGACTTAGCAACTGCACTTTTATCTTTACCATTTGCTTTCTCAGCATCAGCAATTGCAGCAAGTTGAGGCGCGTCAAGTGCGGTGCCACTGGCAATATAAAGCGACTCGTTAAACATGCCCCGCATATCGATCGGGTCTTGCCGAGGTTCACCGCCGTTGTCTGGATCGCCGTTGGGATTACCATCCGTCACATCAAAAACCATCACAAAGTCGTGACGAACATCGGGATTAGAAATAGCTGAGAGAGATTGAGTTTCCATTGTTGATGTTTAACAGATAGGGTTGTCGATCGGATTACAGAAGCGTTTCGATTACCAAGAGAATTCAACTTTTGGATTGTGCGATCGCGACTCGAACTGCGTGAGATTCGGCTTGATAGCCAGCCAGAAATAGCTGTTTTTCTGTAACAGTGAAGGTTTTGGGCAGGGTAAACAGCGCATCGTCTTCCAGCTTATAGAGTTCAGAAATCCGCTGAATTTGAAAGTCGTAATTTTTGGCAACCTTTGAGTAGCTAGGAATGAGCGCCATTGCTCGTGTGAGTGCGATCGCGGGCATCGACAAAAAGGTGTTGTATAACCTGTCGATATTCGTTTTTCCCTCATACCACCCGTCGGTTCGATTGTGAGATAGACGCTCAAGCGTGTTGTAGAGTTGTCCGGCACGATAGGCGCGTGTTTCTGATAGTGAGAGCGTACTGAGATTCATCGTTTTTGTGTAGATCAATAAGTTGAGTAGCGCAAAATGCACTCGCTTTGGAGGTGACAGCATCACCCTTTGCAGTAGCCGAGCGCTGAAAGAAGTTGGTAGAGATGTGCCATCGATCGCATGGCATACCAGAGCATCCACATCCGCACTCAGAGCATCTTTCGCCCCTTTTGGCTGCAAACACTTTGCCAACATCCACACTCCGTAAGCTTTCCCCCCTTGAGCGAGTTGGCACTCGATAAACTGCGTCGTGTTGCTCATTACACTGCCAACTGTGCGCTCGGTGATTGCATCGAGAAAGGGTCGCCCTTTACTAGGTCTAGCCCTAATCAGGTAGAACGCAGTCGTGTTCATCTGCTGAGGGGATAGCTTAGTTCTAAAAATATTCGCCAAGTAAGCTTTCACGTCAGCAGGTTGAGCAGGAGCATCTTCAGCACCCAACAATTTGGACAACATGACCGATCGGGCTGGAACCCCCTCGCACCAGTAGAGATAGTTAGACTCATCACAGCGAAAGCAGTTGTCTGGTGAGGCTAGAAGTGCCGACAGCATTGTGTTTGCAGCACTGTAAGCTTTGACAGAAAGATTTGCATAAGAGATATCGCTCTTACCATCCAGCTTGCCACTATAGCTGCGCGTAGACTTGTGTTGGGCGGATGTGATCGGAAGCGCTTTGCTACCCGAAAACTTAATGCCTCGAAAGTTTGCGGTCAAGATTTCGTCTGCATCCGTGATGGCACATCGTCCGGGTTTAGTGCTTGGAGATGCTCCATAAATTCCCCAAAACTCCTGGATATTGGGGTAGTCGTGAACATAGGTGGGATTAGATTCGTACAAAAAGACTGCGCGTAATTTGGCTGGAATTGAAGATGAGCCAGATTTCTCTGTACAGAGCCATCTAGCCATCTCAGGCTGATCAGTAATAAAAGCGTCTGAGCCAGCTTCGGAAAACTTAAGAATGGCAGCGATCGCAGGTTCAGCAGTTTGATCAAATGCCGCCTGATGTAGCTCGACAAAAGCTTTCTGACATTTTTCACCATTAGTTCCTAGCCCAAATAGATATTCGGCATTTTCAGACGCAATTAAGCTATTGCCAAGGAAGTTGCGTTTGGAATAGTCTGGCACTGCTAACTTGCTCGATTTCTTGTCTAGAATCTCGACAGAAAGAGCTTTTCCATCCGCGCTCAATGTAATGACATAATATATCCTTAATGTGTTGTAACCTTCTGGCTTCAACGTCAAACCATGATTCGATTTTGATAAGTTATACAGTTCTCTCAGCATTGTTAAAATGTCTCATATTCATAGGCTGGAACAGTAATCACACTGTCTTTAGCGATCGCTCTAAATTGATTGAAGTGGGGATTAATTCCGACTAATTGACCCTTCTGCGTAGGTGACACAGCCGTATATTGAGACTTAAGGTTAAGCTGCGGTTGGAAGTACCAGGGCATATACCCAAAGTCTTTGTTAATCAGCACTTCTGGTTCCCGTCCATCGTCCCATTGAACCGTTGCGAAGTGTTCACAAGTCCCCATCACAGGCTGCTTGAAAAACTTTCCTCGATCGAGCCGCTCTCTAAAGACTCCTAGATGTTTATTAGGGTTGCCATCCAGTGCGACGATCTCCGCACTGATTCGATAACATACGTCTCGCAGTTCTGTGCATCGACGCTGCATTCTCACGTTTTTGATGTCTCGAATATCAACACTTTTATCACTAGAACTCTGAATATGGTTATAAGTAATTGGAACAATCTTAATCGGAGACAGAATGGTGATTGCTCGAATTCGCCACCAAAACTCAGGCTTCCAGTAGATTGCACTGAGAATACCCACTGCTGCGGTGGGCGTGATCACTGGATAGGTTTGGGGGTCAGCTTTCAACTCAGGTCGGGTAAATCGGGCACCCTTGCCGATGATTAGAATTTCTCGCATATCTCAGATTAAAGGGGCTTTCTCAAACTGCCATGAAGCTTGTGATGTCAAGGTGCCCAAATCTTTAAGTAAATCGACAAATTACTAAGCACAGGCAAAGCTTTCTACTTTTTAATGTTGAGTGTCGAGCAATCGTTGAATGCGCTGTTTTAAGATAGCTGACCCTGCCCGATCGCCCCTTTGTTCTTTTAACAATGCCAAATGAGTCATCGCTTCATAAGCCTTGGGATTAAGATAAATAGCTTTTTGAAACGCCTGTTCTGCTTGCTCAGACTGATTAAGTCCCTGATGGATTTCACCTAACAGCAAATAAGCTTGATCATCGGTTGAATGAATTGTTAAATAAGATTTGCATACCGCGATCGCTGCTTTAAGCTGTCCCCGATCGGCAAGTTGTTGAGCCGTTTCAAGTTTAGGAATCGGTTCAGAATAAACAGGTTTAGGAACGGGAGCCGGGATCGCTGAGGGAACGATCGTGGACAGTGGGCGATCATTTTGACGATTTTCTTTGCGATAGCCAAACGCAAACGGATGACGGATTGGCGTAAAGTGTTTGGCAGTGATTTGCGCCGTTTCTGACGCTCCCAAAAATAATAAACCTGATGGCGCTAAAGCTTGATCTAGCTGCTCAATCACTTGATTGCGAGACGCACGATCGAGATAAATCAAAAGATTGCGGCAGAAAATTGCGTGATAGGTTTCTCCAGATAAAAAAACAGGATTGAGCAAATTTCCCTGCATGAAGTTGACGGTGTTGCGGACAAACGGGCGAATTTCGTGTCCGCTCTCGACGGGTTCAAAATAGCGCAATTGATCCGCCACGCCACCGCCTCGAAAGGACGGTTTTCCATAAATCCCTCGCTTTGCTTTCAGCAGTGCTCGTTGACTAATATCAACTGCATCAACCTTGAACTGAGCAGGAGTCAACCCAGATTTTAATAGCGTCATGGCGATCGAGTAAGGCTCTTCTCCAGTCGAGCAGGGCGCACTGAGAACCCGAAACACGCCAGCAGGATGTGCGGATCGCCACTCAATCACAAACTGGCATAGATAGACAAACGGTTCACGATCGCGAAAAAACCAGGTTTCTGGCACCACCACCGCTTCGATCAGGTTCTCCAACTCTTGAGGCGATGATTGTAGGTGCGAGAGATAAGCGGCGCGATCGAGCAACCCACAGCTTAATCTGCGTCGATCGACCATACGAGCGATCGTGTTAGACCCAATGCTGTTAGCATCTAAGCCAATTTTCTGCCTTAGCAGCGTCTCAATTGCGTCCTGTACCATTCACCCGATCGCTTCCTCCGATAAACAACGGTGCAGATTGGTCACCTGACACTAAATGCTGCCAGTGAATCTGTTGAATCATGCCTTTCTCATCCATGAATAGGTCTCCTAGATAAGGCACGTCACCCACCTGAGACGCTTTTTTTGAATCGAGGTCAGGTCTACTGAGCGTTTCAGTCACCCGTTCTGCCATTAGCCCTAATGGATGATCTTTGCCATCATTTGCAGGGTAGTGAACCATAATGACGCGAGTGCTAAATCGCGGGCGACAATCGGTGCCGTGAAGCAAGCGACACAAATCGATAATCGGAACTAAACCGCCTCGATAATTAAAGATACCTGCAACATAATTGGGAACGTGATCAACTTTTCGTGGCACAACCATCGGAATAATTTCTATCACATGAGCGCTATCGAGAGCATAAAGATTATCGCCAGCATAAAACAACAGCATCAGCATAAAGTCATACCAAATTGATTTGTGCATGCAACAAAATCCGCATGAGAATATGCCATGCCCCGTCCATTACCATGCCCCATCGGATTGAACGATCGGTCACAATTGCCTCCAAAATTGGTATTAGGCGATCGCTATCTTGCACTGTTTTATCTGTAATCCGTCTTACAATATCACCCTGGAATCCTGCCCTAGTGTAGGTTGTTTGACATCCCCCCAGGGCTAGAAAGATGAGGACGTATTCGATCGCTCAATATCCCTTTTGTTAAATTCCGAAAATAGATTGAATTCTTCTACGAATTTGATCAAAGGAGGTTCCTTCTTTTGTAGTGGTATCGATCGTAATGCCTAAACTTTTTAACACTTCTTGGCGATCAGATAATTCTTCTGCAATCTTGTCTGCTAACCCTTGGTTATTTTTTAACAGGTTTTGCAAATTACCGTGATCAACAACAAACAAAATGGTTTCTTCTAATGTTCGCAAAGTAGCAGTGCGCGGCGTACCCATGAGCAGCGACATTTCACCAATAAACTCGCCTGCCCTGCGAACAGCAACTTGTTTGTCGATCGATTCGATAAACACCTCCACCGAACCTGACAGAATAATATAAAATGAATCACCTGGATCGCCCTCTCGACAGATCGTTTCGCCGATCGGCAGTTTTTTACGATAGCCCTTCTCAATCACCTGCCGTAGCTCGATCTCACCGCACTGTTGAAAATAGCTAACTTTTCGCAACAGATCGCGCAACATCCAGCCCCCGATCGGCATTTCAGCCATCTCTGAGTCACCCGCTTTTACCGCAAACTCGTTTGTTGGAGAGGATCTCAGCAGGGCTGCCAGCGAGGGCAGATTCTCGATCGTCAGCTTAGTGGCTATGTTCTGATCAATGGCGCGATCGCGAAATTCTGCCTCGATCAAAAATCGGAGGGCACTCTTAATCGCATCCATCTCGATCGGGTCACGAATCCACACCATCAGGTCAAAGGTGAGCGCGTCCTCTGCAATTCCCTTAAAGTAAACCTCTGGCGATGGAGACGGCAAAACTCTTGGCTCCTGACGAGCCGCCGTTAGCAGCGCTTCTAACACGGTTAGCGAGTCGCTCTCTTCGGCAACCCGCACCGGAATCTCAATCCGACATTTAGGATCGCGATAGCTCCAATTCACCACATTGTTGTCGAGAAAGCGGCTGTTAGGCACAATCACAAATACACCGTTAACTGTGCGAATTGTGGTCGATCGAATGGCAATTGTTTCGACCGTTCCTGCAAGTTTATCGACTTCAATATAATCGCCTACTTTAATCGGTTGCTCAAATAGCAGCGTTAGACCACTGATAAAATTGCTGGACAAGTTCTGCAACCCAATGCCAACCCCAATGCCGATCGCGCCCGCAAACACCGCTAGAGAACTGAAATTAATACCAGCCGTCTCTAGCACGATGAGAAAGCCAATTGCTGTAATGATGTAGCTAGTGATCGTTGAAAGTGATTCTCGTGTACCAATTTCTAGTTTAAAGCCGGGCAAAATTCGTTCCTTTAGTAGTCGCTTAACTATATTTGCCAGCACTAAAACAATGATTACTTGAGTGATTAATCCCGCGACCAACCCCAGAGAAAATTTCTCTCCTGCAAACGTGAACAAGCTGCTATTAAAAGCATTTAACAAGTCTTGAAAAAACTGCTTAATTTGAATGTCTGCCCAGTAAAAGGCTGATTGCAGTTCCATCTTCAAATACTCCTAGCGATCGCTTTTGTAGTATGTAATCTATCACTTATGGATCTCAAAATTCTATCCTCAGATGGATGCCAGCCCTATTTAGAAATTTTGATTCTAAAACACTTGTAGTATTAATAAGTTCTGCAAAAACGCTATCACGTCCTAATAATCTCACATTTATAAAAAGTGACTACTAAACCGCATTCTAGACCCGCCGCCCATCCTCTAGTCTTAAACCTCACCACAGGCGGCACGATGGGGCTTTTGACCGTGATCACAGTCGTCTCATTTGCCTCAGTGATCTTCTCTGGAGACTTCTCAAATGCGCTGCCGTTTGGCGCTGGGTTGATGCTGTTTAGTGCAACCATGGTGAGTCTGATTGTGACGACATTTAGCGCTTATCCTGCCATTGTGGGAACGGTTTCAGAGCCGAGCATTCCAGTGTTAAGTCTGGTTGCTCGACAAATTCTCGATCAGATGCCCAACGCCTCACCCGAAGATAAATTATTAACGCTCACGGCGACGATCGTGCTGTATGCCGTTGCAGGTGGCATTATCTTTACCTTGCTGGGTCGGTTCAAACTCGGTGGCTTTGTCCGATTTATTCCTTATCCGATCGTCGGCGGCTTTCTTGCAGGTACAGGAGTGCTGCTGATTGAAGGAGCGATGCACTCGATCGGAGGGCTTGATTTTCATCACTTAACTCTTTCAGCGTTCTTTCAACCCGACGTGCTGCTTCAGTGGGTGCCTGCTCTGATCTTTGCAGTGGCAATGTTTGCAATTCCTCAACTGATCGATCACTTTTTAGTTATCCCCGGCATTATCGCGATCGCGTTCATTCTGTTTTACGTTGCTTTGGCGATGACGGGCACCTCGATCGAGCAAGCTACCGATCGCAGTTTGCTTTTAGGAACGCTTCCCCCTGGCAGCCTTTACCGCTTTACAACGATTCCGGCGCTGACTCAGGCAAATTGGGGCGTTGTTTTGAAGCAGTTGCCGAGTCTAGCCGCACTCTGGCTCATAGAGTCAATGGCGCTGTTGCTCAACGCCAATGGCATCGAGCTGGCTGCCTCTCGCGATCTTGACCTTAATCATGAGCTAAAAGTGGCGGGGGCTGCCTCGATCGCCTCTGGTTTGGGGGGCGGCATTGGTGGATTTGCCAGTTCGGGAGAAAACACGCTGGCTCGTCATTTAGGCGGCACCCGGCGCATCGTGGGCTGGACGATTACCGGAATCTGTTTAGCCATGCTGTTAGGAGGTGCGTCACTGCTTTCGCTCGTTCCTAAATTTGTTTTGGTGGGCATTCCGCTGCTGCTCGGATTGGAATTCTTCTATGAATGGCTCTATCAAGCTTGGTTCAAACTCTCGCGATCGGACTATGCGATTATTGTGCTGATTGTGGTGGTGACGGGCACCCTTGGCTACCTGCAAGGCATCGGCATCGGACTGATCGCCGCGATCGTGCTATTTGTGGTCAACTACAGTCAGTTATCCGTCACAAAACGAGTGGGTTCAGGTGCATTCCAGCACAGCAATGTGATGCGAATCTCTGAAGAACTAGACGTTTTAGATGCTGAAGGCGAACAGATTTATCTTCTAGAACTGCAAGGGCTGATCTTTTTTGGCACCGCCAACAAACTGTTGACCCAGATTCGCGATCGCATCGATCACCCGACCGCGATCGCCGTTCGATTTGTGATTTTAGACTTTCGGCTGGTGAGTGGATTGGATGCCTCCGCCGTGCTCAGTTTTGCCAAACTTAAGCAAGTCGCCACCTCAAAACAGGTACATTTGCTGTTTACCGATCTGTCTCATGAAGCCATGCAGCGACTTAAGCAAGGCGACTGTCTCGAAGCCGATGACCCGTTTTCTCACGTTTTTGCAGATTTAGATCGCGGGCTTGAGTGGTGTGAGCAGCAGGTTCTCGCCGCCAGCAACCTGAGTGAGCTAGAAGCCCGATCGCTCTCTGAACACCTCAAAGCAGATTTTTCAGATCCGATTCAGGTCGATCGCTTGATGAGTCGGCTTGAAGATCGGCTCTTTGCAGAAGGAGACTATCTATTTCACCAGGGCGACCCGTTTGATGGCTTATATTTTGTTGGGTCAGGTCAAGTAAGCGTGGTGCTCGACTTGGGCGAGGGGCAAACCAAACGGATTCGCACCTACACAGTGGGCAACACGATCGGAGAAATGGGTCTCTATCGCAAGACGCTGCGGATGGCCTCTGTCGTGGCTGATAAACCCAGCACAGTCTACTTTCTATCGACTGAGGCGTTTGAGCAGATTGAAGCCTCTGATCCGCTTTTAGCTTCAAATGTTCATCGGTTTGTGGTCAATCTGTTAGCCGAACGCCTCCAACACCGTGAGCAAGAATTAAAAAATCTGTTGCAGTCGTCCTGACCATAAAATCTAAGGTTGATGAAGATTTGACACTCTCTACCCGTTGAACAAGCGCGTTCAAAAAATGCTGAGTAGAGACTACTCCTCAGTATTTTCACTGTTAAACCAAGATAAAAAGAAAATAGCAATAGGAGACTTTTTGCCTTTTCTAAGTCTTTACAAATCCATGCCACAAAAAGCTGCGACTATCTCTGCAACTCAACCTCCCTATAAGGAAAGGGCAAAAGCTAAAATTATTTGTTGGTGAAGATTATATGAAGTAGCTAATTTTAGCTGTAATTTCTTCGATACTTAGAATTACGCACTTGCGAGAACAATCAGGTTTACGAAAGCAAGCCTACGTTCTCGACTCGTGAATTCACTGTTTCAGTGATCCAGTCCCCTGTCGATCGGTTGTTTTGAAGATCAGAAACTAGGTGTTCGCTTTTAGGGAAGATACCAACGGGCTGCAATACTATCTCCTATTAGGAAAAATCAAATCCTATTAGGAAAAATCAAAGATGTCTAGTAGTGAGCTTTCGCACCAGTGAAGTTGGGCTGTGGCTCATGGATGGGACTCAAATTGCAAACGCTACAATCCCTCTCAGCCCCCAAGACTTAGACTGGCAGATCGCCATTAACCCTTTTAATTAACCACGAACCGAACTATTCTCAAGGCTGATGATAAACGTTCTACCGATCTCTATTCCTGATGTCTTGATCCTTCCTCGTGTCTTCCAAGACGATCGCGGCTGCTTTTTTGAAAGCTACAACGAAAAAACGCTCTCTGAGAAAGCGGGAATCACGGCTCATTTCGTTCAAGACAATCACTCTCGCTCTACGCGGAATGTTTTGCGTGGACTGAAAGATCAAGCAGGTCAACCCTTCAAAGCAGCCGAACTCTTTGTATGAGACGCATCTTACTCACGGGCAACGATGGACAAGTGGGACAGGAACTTCAGAAAACACTTGGATCGTTAGGGGTGGTGATTGGGGTGGGGCGGAACACTATGGACTTAGCCCAGCCTGCTACCATTCAGCAAATCATTCATCAAGTCAAGCCTGATTTGATTGTGAATGCGGCTGCTTACACGGCCGTCGATCGCGCCGAAACCGACTCTGCCGCCGCAGCAGCCATTAATGCGATCGCCCCCGCAGTCATGGCGAAATCTGCTCAACAACTGGGTGCGGATGGGTGCGACCTCTACCTGATACTAAAGTGACTCAAGCCTCCTGCTGATAAGGTTTTTGAACGATTTCACAGTAGTCTTTTTGATTATTCATTGATCAATTTTACAGGCACTCAAAACCCTTATGGAGCAAAAGGTAATCGGTTTTTTCCAATGTATCGGATGGAGGTCGCACCCGTGCGGATCTGATTCATATTTCGACGGACTATGTGTTTGATGGCCAGAAAAACACGCCCTACACCGAGCAAGATTCTACTAACCCAATTAGTGTTTATGGACACTCTAAATTAGGCGGAGAGCAAGCTCTTCAGCAAGCGTGGCTGCATCGCCCTGCCAATCAAACAAACAGTTACATCATTTTGAGAACTGCCTGGGTTTATGGTGCTTATGGGAAAAGTAATTTTGTGAAAACCATGCTGAAGCTAGGATCTGAACGCGAACAAATTCGCGTCGTCTCTGACCAAATCGGCACCCCGACTTGGAGCAACCATCTCGCGCACGCGATCGCGCAACTGATTCCTAAACTCAACCCGGAGACTTCGGGAACTTACCACTTCACCAATAGTGGAGCGGCAAGTTGGTACGATTTTGCGATCGCGACTTTTGAGGAAGCTGAACAACTAGGGTTTCCCTTAAAAGTTCAGTCTGTGATTCCCATTACAACGGCTGAATATCCCACCCCAGCCCAGCGTCCTGCTTATTCGATTCTCGGTTGTGCAAAAATCTCTACCCTGCTAGAAACCCATCCGCCTCACTGGAGAACAGCGCTCAGACAGATGCTGATTGAGCTTCGAGCCAACAATGCCACTCTTTTACAAACAAAACGATGAAAGCACTCATTCTCTCAGGCGGCAAGGGCACACGCTTGCGACCGCTGACTTACACAGGCGCAAAGCAGCTCGTTCCGGTAGCCAATAAACCCATTCTCTGGTACGGCATTGAAGGCATTGTTGCCGCTGGGATCACGGAGATCGGCATTGTCATTAGCCCTGAAACGGGCGAAGAAGTGCAAGCCAAGACCGGAAATGGCGATCGCTTCGGGGCCAATATTACCTACATTCTGCAAGAACAGCCTGCGGGTTTGGCGCATGCCGTTAAGGTGGCTCAACCCTTTTTAGGAGATGCCCCGTTCATTATGTACTTGGGCGATAACCTGATCCAGGGAGGGTTAGCGGAGTTTTTGGATCGCTTTAAAGCTCAAACGCTGGATGCCCTGATTCCCTTGAGAGCCGTTGCCAACCCTAGCGCGTTTGGGGTCGCCCAGCTAGCTAGACGAGCAGGGGCGAGTCCTTCAGCTAGTCGAGAAGCCAAAGGTTCCTTCCTCAAACTTAGCGCTGGTCGGAATTTACTTCTTTTCGAGCGCGATTCACCACGCGATCACTGAGATTCAGCCTTCCCTGCGCGGTGAACTCGAAATTACCGATGCGATTCAATTTTTGATTGATCAGCAAAAGCGAGTCGAAGCTTCTGAGCTAGAAGGCTGGTGGTTAGACACGGGGAAAAAAGATGATCTGCTGGCAGCCAATCAAATCATTCTCGATAGCTGCCTCACCTCTGCTGTGGTGGGAAGGGTCGATGCTCAAAGCCAGATTATTGGCAGAGTTGAGATTGGGGCAGGATCACAAATCGTCAACTGTACCATTCGCGGCCCTGTGGCGATCGGCAACGATTGCTACATCGAAAATTGCTTTATTGGCCCTTATAGCAGTGTTGCCGATCAAGTCACCCTGATTGATGTTGATCTCGAACACAGTGTGATTCTGCAAGGGGCAAAAATCAACGGGGTGCATCACCGCATTGTCGATAGCGTAATTGGGCAACGCGCTCATCTCACGGTTGCGCCGCAACGACCCAAAGCCTTGCGCTTTCTGATTGGGGATGACTGTCAAATTGAATTAGTGTGATCATCATGCACAACAATCTCGATAATACTGCTAGAACGCCTCGGAAAGTATTGATTACAGGTGGAGCCGGATTTATTGGCTCAAACTTCGTCCATCACTGGTGCGCTGCTTATCCACAAGACCGCGTTGTCGTCCTTGATGCCCTTACCTATGCAGGCAATCGGCGAAACTTGGCAGGCTTAGAAACTTCAGTGAACAAGCTGCGATTTGTTCAGGGAGATATTTGCGATCGTCTCTTAGTTGACGCACTTCTGCAAGCAGGAGCTATTGATACGATCGTCCATTTTGCGGCTGAGTCGCACGTCGATCGCTCGATTCTAGAACCCGATGCGTTCATTCGCACGAATATTGTCGGCACCTTCACGCTTTTAGAAGCGTTCCACCAGTACTGGAAAGCCAACCAGAAACCGATCGACTATCGATTTCTGCACATCTCTACCGATGAGGTTTATGGCAGCCTAGAACCCAATGATCCTGCTTTTACAGAGACTACTCCTTTTGCGCCAAACAGTCCTTACTCTGCCTCTAAAGCAGGTAGCGATCATTTAGTGCGTGCCTACTACCATACTTACGGCTTACCCACGCTGATTACAAATTGCTCGAACAACTACGGCCCTTACCATTTTCCAGAGAAGCTAATCCCTTTGATCTGCATCAACATCTTGATGGGTAAGCCTTTACCCGTTTATGGAGATGGGCAAAATATTCGAGACTGGCTTTTTGTAGCCGATCATTGTCGGGCGCTTGATGCAGTCATTCATCAAGGTAAACTTGGCGAAACCTATAACATTGGAGGCAACAACGAAGTCAAAAATATTGACCTAGTTCACATGCTTTGCGATTTGATGGAAGAACTTGCACCTGAGCTACCTGTGCGCCCTTGTCGTCGTCTAATTACCTTTGTCAAAGACCGACCGGGACACGATCGCCGCTACGCCATTGATGCCACCAAGATCACAACCGAGTTGGGCTGGACTCCTCGTGAAACGATCGCGAGTGGGTTGCGACAAACCGTTCAGTGGTATCTCGCTCACCCTGACTGGTGGCAACCTCTACTCTCCTCGCAGTATCAAACCTACTATCAACGGGTTTACACCAGTGTTTAGGGCATGGTTCATTAATTAAACTCAGTGGGATTGTCTCTAACAACACAATTGCCTTTCCATTTCTCTTCTCGTTTCAGTAGACTTAGGAAATTTAGAGAGCCGCGTGTATGTGAAGAAAAGAACTTTGACCCGACACACGATTAACGACTCCCTAATCTGCAACGTTCTACAGTTGAATCGTAGTTTTGTTGTGCAATTCCTCCAGGTAAATCAGTGAACTGTTGCCCAAGACAATGTTGAACTTCACGAGAGAACGTTCTACTTGATATCCCGGCAACACTCGCACAATTTGATATTCTGTCGTCAAGTCACTAGTGCCATCCCACTTGAACGCTGCTAGTTGATTTGAGGCGATCGTACTCAGTTGTGAAACAAATTCCTCAATAGAATCGATCACATTAGGAAGAATGCCAGACGACAGAAAGATCAAACGCTCTTGCAAATCCAAAGTAACGGTGACTCGATAGCGTTTCATCGTCGAGAACTGTAACTCAACAGTGAACGCGATCGAGCCAGGAAAGATATTCCTGGCTCCCATGTTGTTTGTCCTCTCTGTTAAGTCAAAGAGGATGAGAATGCTGAAGTCTCAGACATTCTGCACGGGTATAAAAGACTTGCTGGATCTTGATTCCACCCTTCCAAGATCCCATCGCAAAGCTGACGGTGTACAATCATGAACGCCTCCTGAGTTATGAACGCTAACTTAGGATGGAAGTCCTCGGAGTTCTGATAGCCACATCAGACTTCGGGGCACGACTCCATCACTGCGGTGTATTCTACAGGAGTTTTTGCTTTTTTGGAATGCTGAATTTTTGAGGGGCGCGATTACCTCAATGGGAAGGTGCAGGCGACACCTCTTTGGGGAACTGCGAAGCACCGTTTCTCTAGGATCTCTGATGAAAAGTGAGGGGAGATACACGGAAAGTTTCCGTATAATCAATCGTTAGATCGGCAACGCCATTTAGTTCGCTTGCACTATGTACTAAAATCTTCGTGACGCTACGATCTAACTAGCGTTGGAACCGACAACCGAATCCACATTCTTTGTCAGTGAGCAGAACCGCTTGCGGTTGCGGCTCAACTAGGTTATCCAGCCTTGAGTTATCGGTGAGGGCGTGGTTGGAAGATTGTCTGTGAATTTTTGTAATCCAATCGACCTGGAACGCTTATAACTTTTCAATATAGAAAAATTAAAGCCTATCCCCTGGTGTAAATTTATAGATGTCTGAAAATCAGTGGCGTATTGGAGGAAGGCAGTATTTCTGGGCTATTGGCAGGTGAAGGAGCGGTAGGGCGTTATGGAGATTTACTGAAACTTGGGCGCAGAGGCGATAATCTGACTCCACATCATGTCCCATCTAATGCATACATGGTGGCTAGAGCTTCGGGTTATACGCGAAATCTGGGGATAGCTATTATGATGGAACATCCTATACCGGGTGCTGGAGGTCGCCATAGGCAAACCCTATCCTACGGGCAATCTCCAGACTTGAGTCTTCAACCCAGACAGGTGCTGGCTAGAGAAGTTCAAGATTTACGATCGCTCTATCAGCGTCAAGGCGTTTACACTGAAGGGATGAAGCGTAGTTTACAATCGCTGGTGCGTCTGAACAAATCAGCCTGGGTTGGTGTTTTTGAAAAGTAGGAGCGTGTTGTATGAGTCCGAATCCGCTAATTGATGTGCTAAAAGCGAATCGGTTGCTGCGATCGCCCGATGAAGTCACCCTGTTTGAACACGCTTTAGAAAAGCTGGCCCAAAATCCTGACCCTGCGAATTTGCCCAGCCTACACCTAATTCTAGATGATGCCTGCGAACAACCGGAAGTGATGTTTAGTCTGGTTCATCTTCTGGAGTCCTTTGATGTGCAAGAACAGGTGCAAGCGTTTATTCAAGTGATGCCTGATTTGGTTAAACGGGCAACGGAATGGACAGCGATTCTGCATTCTCGGATTATGAATGATGCGATCGCGCGATCTGCCTTTGAAGAGAAGGTGCGATCGATGAATACTCAAAAACAAAGTGAGATTCACCATTTGCTTTCGTTAGTTTCAATTAAGACTTCTTCAGGGCAGGTAACAAAAGTAGCTTGATCTAGATTATTGCAAATGAGCCTGTGATTGATGAAAGCCAAAGAGCTACTACGACGCTATGCGGCTGGAGAGCGTAACTTTCAGCGTGCTAACTTGTGTGGACAAGACCTAAAAGGTAAAGACCTTTCTGGAAGTGACTTTAGCTATGCCAATATCCGAGGGGCTAACTTCAGTCATACCATTTTGAAAGATACAGATTTGACTGGAGTGAAAGCAGGATTGCGCGGTGGTTGGTTTATCGCTACTGGTTTATTGGTAGTACTAGTTATTCTAGCTATACTTTCAAACTCTGCTGTTATTGTTGCTATTGCATCTATCACCGTGATTGGTACTTCAGCCTTTGCAGCATCAAGTTCTTATTGTGGTTCTTATTATGGTTTTTATTATAGAACTTTAGCTCTTGCTTTGACTGCAAGCATAGCTGTAGGAGTAGTTGGAGGAACATCTTTAGTATTATCTCTGGCCATCTCTAGATTTGCGACAGGGAGTATATCGCCTTTTATTATCGCTGTAGGCTGTATCCCCGTAGGCTTATCCTTAATCGGATGTATTGTTCTAGCTGGAGTTGGAACGAAATCTGGAACAGTATCCGCTGTTGTAGATGCTAGAGGCAGTAGAATTTTCGGTGCATTTACAACTGTATTGATTGGTATAACAGATGAATTGATGAAGTTCTCGATCATTAGTACCGGAGGTACAAGTTTTCTTGGCGCAGATTTGACAGGTGCAAATTTTACTCAAGCCAATCTTGGCCACACCACCTTTAGAGAAGCTATTCTCGATTCTGTTTGTTGGTTTCAGGCAAGGGGACTAGAGAGATGCCAAATTAGGTTGAGGCATCTGAATAATCAATATCTTAGACAACTCATTACAACTCTTAATGGGCAAGATCAAAACTTTGATTTTTCTAACCTGCAAAAAGTCAATCTGCAAGGGGCTAACCTACAAGATGCTAGATTCATGGGGGCTAACCTCAATCACTCCAATCTGCGAAATGCAAATTTTTCGAGAGCAATTCTGAAGCAAACGCAACTGGAAGGAGCTGATCTGACCGGAGCAATTCTCACCGGAGTTTATATCGAGGATTGGGGCATTACCAGCACAACCAACCTGGAAAAGGTGCAGTGTGATTATGTTTACATGCGAGTTCCAACCAAGGCAAACCCAAATCCTTTACGGAAGCCGGATAATCTACGGGAAACCTTTGCAGAAGGCGAGTTTGCTGATTTCATTCAGCCGTTCTTTGATACCCTGGATTTGTACCATAGCCAGGATGTTGACCCTCGTGCTGTTTCGATCGCCCTCAAAAAATTGTCCCAGAATCATCCAGAAGCCAATTTGGAGATCGTGGCAATGGAGAAACGGGGACAAAATAGCCTCAATCTAAAGGTGCGGACAGCGCCGACAGTCGATAAATCAGAACTAAGTTCAGAATACTTTGGTGATTACAATCAACTCAGAGCATTATCTGAGACGCGATTGCTCTTGCTGACGGAAAAGGACGATCGCATTCGCAGCTTAGAGCAGATGATTCAAACCGCACTTCATCAGCCAACCTTTAATGTTGAAACTGTTCAAGGAGATTTTATGCCGGAACACAGAGGAATTAACATCAATGCAGGCGATAATGCCAATATCAGCGGGGTGAGCAGTGGCGATGGTGTGGTCAATCTTGGCGAGATTAGCGGTAATGTTACGAACACGATTAATCAACTACCTGAGTCGTCTGAACCAGAACAGTTAAGCATCAAAACACTTCTAACTCAGTTACAACAGGCGATTGAATCTGATGCAGATCTTTCCACTCCAGATAAATCAGACTTGTTAGAACAGGTGAAATCTCTGGCTGAAGCAAAAAAAGCTGAGGAACCTGAAAAACGGGAAGGAATCGTGCGAAAAGCGATGAAGATGTTTGACGCGACCTTGAAAAGTCTGCCTGACACGGCCAAGATCGTGGAAGCTTGTAGTAAATTATTGCCATTGATTCTAAAAGCTTTAGGATTTCCCGCATAATCTGCAACCGCGACGGCAAGATAACAAATCGTTGCAGCGGCGAAATAGATATAGTCGGTGGTGAGGCTAAGTTTAATCGCCGCCGCTGAACTCAATCGTTAGACCTCAAGTTCTCAGTTGAGGTGGATTTGACAAGTCATTGGTGGGATGCGATCGCCAAGTAACCGCAAGGTTTAGGTGCATTTTGAGGATATCAGCGGAGCAATCAAACCTGTTCTACAATGCGAAAATAAGGTTATTTGGATAGGGGCAGTCAAAATGGATTTTTACACCGTTGTTCTGCGCCAAAGTAGGGGTTATTAGGTCGCCTTATGTTTAGAGAATGGCATTGTGGGACAGGGCGACACGCAGGATAGCGCAATCACAAAACTGAAGCAGGCAATTGAGTCGTTTCAAGAGGTTTACGAATCTCAATCTGATATTTATAGCGCTCCCATTCCCATTAAGGAATTGCATGAGTTTTTGATGGTGGAGTCGAAGGAGCCAGCCTCAGAAATTTACGAGATTAACTTGCATAACCACAACTGACTGAGCGTGAAAAGCAACAATGTCGATCGATTGAATAGCCAAGTTCTCTACTTGGGCGTTTGCAACCCTAGTAGCAATGGCAGACAACTTGACAACTTTGACTTCAAATTTAGGAGTTTTACAATGATTCATCATGTTTCGATCGCGGCAAATCAGCCGCTCCAGGTTGCTAAAGTTCTAGCTGAAATGTGCCAGGGACAAGCGGTGCCATTTCCGCATCATGAAGGCAGCTATATTGCGCTGACTCTTGACCCACACGGAACCATGATCGAGGTGCTTCCACGCGGCACTGAGATTACGCCAGGGGTGGGAACTGAAAGCACTTTCGAGAACCCAACTTCCCAGGCTCAGACCTATAACGCTTTTCATGCGGCGATCTCAGTGCCGACCTCCGAGGCGCAAATTCACGAGATTGCTAATCGTGCAGGCTGGCGGGTCGCGTCGTGCAATCGCCTGGACTATTTCAGCGTGATCGAAGTGTGGGTTGAAAATCAACAATTGTTGGAGTTCTTACCACCCACCTTCGCGGCTCAATATCTTGCCTCTTCGCAACCAGAAGTGCTGAAGCAGTTGATCTCAGCGAGGGCTGATGGCTTAAACCCCTTTAATGAGTAAATTGGGACGATCGTCAGTATAGGGTATGGCAATGCTGTGCCCTTACATCAACATTTGTCCATTTAGCTCAACGTTGATTATATGAAATTCAAACTGCGTGGCACCACACTCGGAATCTTTTTGGGCACTGGGTTAGCCGCAAGTTCTATAGTCGTTGTTCTGACTGCCTTTGCTAAACAGGCACCCGTCGAACAGTTGAACATACAAGAGAGTTGTCAGCAGCTTACTGGAAAAACTTTTGCCAGAACTGAGCTATTGTTTGGTTTGTCAAAACCCGATCGCTCAGTCATAACCGAGGCAGAGTTTCAGCGCTTTGTTGATCGCCAAGTCACGCCCCTATTTCCAGATGGCTTGACGGTGTTGAGTGCAACAGGTCAATTTAAAGCACCCAATCGAGCGGTTGTTAAAGAGAAGTCAAAGCTTTTGCTGTTGGTCTATCCACTCAACAACAAACATCACAACAGTATCGAACAAATTCGGACAGTATATAAGCAGATGTTTCGACAACAATCGGTGCTGCGAGTTGATGATTTGTCGTGTGTTTCTTTTTGATATCCATTTGATCTACGCGACAGATCTGCATGAGTGTGAGATCGTTGCCACCTTCGGAATCGACCATTCCAAAATCAGTTCGACGAGGTTTTTCGCTTCGTTGTCAGCGCCTTCTGCCCCCTAAATCCCCATTCTGGGGACTTTGAACCGGAAATTGTGGCTTGAAGTCCCCCAAATTGGGGGATTTAGGGGGCTTCTCGAATTCACAACCGGAGCAACCCACTTCTGTCGGACTGACGTTATCTTAAATTTCTTCCGCCTCTACGCGTTGTTTTAATCTACGTAGGGGCGGTTTTCATTCGAGAATCTAGCAGTTTTATTAGCATTGCACTGCCCGAAATCTACCTCAAGCGATAGATGCTTTTCAAACATCCTATGCCTTTTGATCAATAATGCATCATCTAATGTGTTATTGATCAGAGCGTGTAGGTAAATCTATGGCAACTACGTCTAGTCCCCTAGCCAAGCCTCAAAGCGAAATTGGCATTGTTATCCGTCAGTTGCGTCAACTGTTAGGGCTAACCCAAGCGCAGTTTGCTCGAAAGTTAGGGGTGACTCTCCCCACGATTAATCGGTGGGAAAACAATCGATCGCAGCCTTCGTCGCTGGCGCTGATGCAGCTAAAAGCGATGCTGCATGAACTCAAAAATTCACCGATCAAATTTCATCAAGTCTGCGCTCAAACGCTTCTCGAAGATTACTTTGACGAACAAACCGAGCAACCTTAAGCTCATCTAGTCTCAAACGGTCAACAACATCTTTAAACATGGAACAGACAGAAAATGATTTTAATCATGGCTGAGAGTGACGATCGAGCACGATATCGTCAGACTTTATAGCGATCCAGCCATTGCCCCGATCGCCTACGCGGGCGAGTATGATCAACAGCAGGCACTCAACGCGGGCTTTCAAAAACACCTGACTAAACCTGACGATCTAGAAGCATTAGTCAAAATAATTGTGACGTTAGTAGAAAGGACTGGAAATGACTGAACGATTTGCTTCACAAAACTCAGAAGGATCGCCGCAAGGAAAAATCGAGAACGTTCTCGCGGGTGGAGGTGCGACGGGTGCGTTGATGCGAGCAATAGACTGGTCAGAAACGTCACTGGGTTCGCCAGCGCAGTGGTCGCAAAGCCTCAAAACTGCCGTCCGCATTATGCTGACCTCTCGACAACCGATGTTTGTTTGGTGGGGTGATGACCTGATTAACCTTTACAACGATGCCTATCGAGCGATCGTAGGAGGCAAACACCCAACAGCACTAGGGCAACCCGCTTCTGTGGTTTGGCGAGAAATCTGGGATCAGGTGGGGCCGCGCGCCGAGTCTGCAATGCTCAAAAACGAGGGCA
Source organism: Phormidesmis priestleyi ULC007 (assembly GCF_003003695.1). Lineage (NCBI taxonomy): Bacteria > Bacillati > Cyanobacteriota > Cyanophyceae > Leptolyngbyales > Leptolyngbyaceae > Phormidesmis > Phormidesmis priestleyi. Next base: position 17,739 of record NZ_PVWG01000023.1, on the reverse strand, counting down.
CTTACGACGAAGCGCTGTTGCTGATTATGGAGCGTAACGGCTATTCAGAAGAAACTTATTACACATTTTCCTATAGTCCGGTGCCAGATGATAATGGCGAAACTGGCGGCATCATTTGTGCTAACACCGATGACACACAGCGCATCATTGGAGAGCGGCAATTGACCCTGCTCAGAGAACTGGCAGCCAAAACCGCAGATGCCCGCACCTTTGATGAAGCCTGTACGCGGAGTATGAGTTGTTTAGAAACGAATCCCTACGATCTGCCGTTTGCGATGATTTATCTGATCGATTCTGATCAGCAGTCTGTTTTTCTGGCTGGAACCTGCGGCATTGATGACTCTTCTGGGGAACTACAAAATAGCCGTCACGTCGCGGCTTCTAAAAGTTTTGATCTCGATGCCGATTCGATTTGGCAGTTTGCAGAAGTCTTCAAAACTCAAAAGGGTCGTCTAATTTCAGATTTAGAAACGATATTTGACCATTTGCCGATGGGGGCTTGGCAACGATCGCCCCACCAAGCCATCGTTGCACCGATCGGGGTCTTACGTAACTCTGAAGGCATGCCATCTAGTCAAACCGGAAGGGTAGGATTCTTGGTGGCTGGGCTAAACCCATTCCGGCTGTTTGACGACAACTATCAGCGATTTATTGATCTAGTGACAGCGCAAATTTCAGCCAGCCTCGCTAACGCCAATGCTTATGAAGAAGAACGCAAACGATCGGAAGCGTTGGCAGAAGTCGATCGTGCCAAAACCGTGTTTTTTAGCAATGTCTCTCACGAATTCCGCACCCCGCTCACGCTGATGCTGAGTCCGCTCGAAGAGTTGTCAACCACGCTAGACAACCGCTTGCAGCCTGATGAACGGGAACAATTAAACCTGGTGCAGCGCAATGGTTTGCGACTCCAAAAGTTAGTGAATATGCTGCTTGATTTCTCGCGCATTGAAGCGGGGCGAGTGCAGGCAGTCTATGAACCTGTCGATTTAGCCCTTTATACGGCAGACCTTGCAAGCGCCTTTCGATCGCTGATAGAACAGGCGGGACTGTCATTAATAGTGGACACTCCACCATTGCCCGAAGCGATTTATGTCGATTGCGAAATGTGGGAGAAAATCGTTCTCAATCTTTTATCAAATGCATTTAAGTTCACGTTATCTGGATCGATTACGGTGCGATTACAGTGGCTAACCTCTCACGTTGAATTATCGGTTGCTGATACAGGTGTCGGGATTCCATCTGATGAATTGCCGCATTTATTTGAGCGCTTCCACCGCGTTCAAAACTCTCAAGGGCGAAGCTTTGAAGGATCTGGTATTGGGCTATCGCTAGTGCAAGAACTCGTTAAGTTACAGGGTGGTACGATCGCAGTAACCAGCACCTTTGGGCAAGGGAGTTGCTTTACGGTTTCAATTCCGACCGGAACCGCGCATTTATCGATCGAGCGGATTCGAGCAAGCCGCACCGTAGCATCTACTGCATTAGGGGCGATACCTTATGTCGAAGAAGCACAACGATGGCTACCCCAAAGCATGGATTTGTCGATCGCATCTGAACTCGCCGATCATCCTGACCGATTCACGCCTGAATCTGACAAGCAATCGGCTTTATCGAACCTTGAAACCTCAAAATCTAAAATCTTATTGGCAGACGACAACGCTGATATGCGTGATTATATTCGACGGCTCTTGAGTAGTTCTTATACCGTTCAGACCGTTGCCGATGGCGTTGCTGCTTTGACAGCGATTCAAAATAATCCACCCGATCTAGTGTTAACCGATGTGATGATGCCGGGGATGGATGGGTTTGAGTTGTTGCGTTTGCTTCGCAAGCCTCCGGAGGGGTCGCCGCTGCGGTCTAATTCCGCTACTCAAGACATTCCAGTCATTCTGTTATCAGCCCGCGCAGGCGAAGAAGCTCGGATTGAAGGACTCGCAGCCGGGGCCGACGACTATCTAACTAAACCGTTCTCAGTGCGTGAACTGTTGGCAAGGGTAGAAGCAAGTTTGAAGCTGGCACAGCTACGGCAAGAAGCCACTCAGCGAGAGCGAACGATTCTGGGTCGCGTTACCGATGCGTTTATGGCATTAGATCGCGACTTTCGCTTTACTTACGCCAACAAAGCCGCCGAGCGAGTGACGCAAACTCCTTTAGAAGCAATGCTGGGCAAAACGATATGGGAATCGTTCCCAGACATAATCGAAACCCAGTTTGAATTCCAATATCGACGATCGCTGAGCGAACAGGTCGTGGTGCAATTTGAGGAATATTATCCCCCGCTTGATTTGTGGCTTGAGGTTCACGTTTATCCTTCACCGACTGGGTTGTCTCTTTTCTTTCGGGATACCAACGAGCGCAAACGAGCCGAAGTTGTTCGCGTGCGCCTTGCCGAAGAACGCGAACAACTCCTCCAGCGCGAACAAGCCGCTCGCGAACAAGCAGAAACAGCAAACCGCATCAAAGACGAGTTTTTAGCGGTGCTCTCCCACGAGTTACGCACCCCGATGAACCCGATTTTAGGCTGGTCAAAACTGCTGCAAACTGGAAAGCTGAATGCAGAAAAAATGACCGAGGCGATCGCCACGATCGAGCGCAACGCTAAACTCCAGGTGCAGCTAATCGACGATTTGCTCGACATCTCCCGAATTTTGCGCGGCAAGTTGCCCTTAGCTCCGACACTGATTGACTTGAGAATGGTAATCTCAGCCGCATTAGAAACCGTTCGCCTCGCCGCAGAAGCAAAATCGCTCTCCATTCAGACCTTAATTTCCCCCTCAGTCGGTTTAGTCAATGGCGATGCTGGACGATTGCAGCAAGTCGTGTGGAATTTGTTATCGAATGCCGTCAAATTCACCCCAGCCAACGGACAAATCACGGTTGAGTTATCTCAAGTCGAAACCAACCTCCAAATTCGAGTCAAAGACACCGGGAAAGGCATCAGTCCTGACTTTCTGCCCTACGTCTTTGAGCATTTTCGTCAAGAAGATGGAGCGACAACCCGCAAATTTGGAGGGTTAGGCTTGGGGTTAGCGATCGCACGTCAAATCGTCGAACTCCACGGCGGTAGAATTTGGGCAGAGAGCCTGGGTGAAGGACAAGGAGCCACGTTTATCGTTGAGCTTCCCCTGTCACAAACCGTTAATTCCATCTCAACTGAACCTGATGATCGAGTCGCTCCTGCTGCAACCTTTTTACCCCTCGCAGGTCTTCGCGTACTCGTGGTTGATGATGAACCCGATTCACGCGACGTTGTGACGTTTGTGATTGAACAAGCTGGAGCCGACGTGATTGCGGTTGACTCTGCGATCGCGGCTTTGCAAACGCTCTCAACGATGCAGCCTGACATCCTCTTGAGTGATATTGGTATGCCAGAAATGGACGGCTATGAGCTGATTCGTCAAATTCTGGTTGACTTGGGTAGGCAACTTCCGGCAATTGCCCTGACTGCTTACGCGAGTGAGCATGATCAACGGCAAGCCCTCAACGCGGGCTTTCAAAAACACCTGGCTAAACCTGTCGATCCAGAAGCGCTGGTCGAAACGATCGTGACGTTAATACAAAAGAATGGGAATGCCTAAACAATTTGCGGCATTGCCGAATAGAGATGGTTTGGGTAGGGGGAATCCCCCCGTCTTTGCCCTCCGCCAAGAGCAATCCCCCGTCTTTGCCCAACATCAGGGTAGGCACGGGGGCGCTACCCCTACGCCATTTCATTTCCTCATTTTGCAACACCGAATTTTTGGGCGATCAAGAGCTAGAAGTTGCCTCATCTTTGGGCGGCTCAGACACTGCCGCATCGTTAGCCGCCGCTTTTGCCTGGGCGCGTTCTTCCCGCTTTTTGCGATCGGCTTTGATCAAATCTTCCATCACGATCTGCGCCTGGATCATTTTTTCTAAGTTGCTGCTATAAAGCTCTAAGTCTTTTTGCAGCTTCTCTTGCGGCAAGTTTAACCGTGAGCAAACTTGCTTCAAAGCTTCGGTACGTTTGACTTCATCTTTGATCAGCGTCGGGTCAGCAGTTTGCAAGATTGTAAACAGCCCGATCGCAAACAGCCGACTATATTTGAATTTAGGATTATTGACGATCGCTTGCAAATGCTGGCGCAGATCATGGGCTTCTGGGATCTCAGACGATTGACCTGGCAGTGACAGCAATTCATCCCAAGAATGCTGTGATGCGAGTAGAAGCAGGTGTTCGGCATCGCCTCGATAGTTAGGAGTGTGATCGCCCAACGACTGACAAATGGCGTTAAAAATTGAAGCCTTATCTTCTTCGGGGCGATAGCCCTGCATAAAGCGATCGAAAGACGTAACCACACCTAGCGCGTAGATTGGGTCATAGCGGAAGTCTATATTGACGGTGAGCAAGTGCATCTCCACCATCAATTCTTCGACCACTCGACGGTAGATCGAGTTTACCGGGCGCGTGTGGGTGTTGTAGAAAGCACGCTTGGTATCAGAAACGGTGCGGACGTTGTTCACAATACAGACCTAGTGGGTTACAACTCTCCATTCTCTCGCTTGACAGGACGTTTGCCAAGGTTAGAAAAAAGATTGGGGATCAGAGACATCGAAAAAAAATCAAGCCGATTGAGTTAGGAACGTGGATTTATTAAGGTGTAACTTCTCGCCATCTCCCTAAGGAGTTACGGTGTACACCAATCTTTGTCGCTGCGTTTGGGTCGGCTTTTGCCCCCTAAATCCCCCATTCTGGGGAACTTTGAGCTAAGACTCTGGTTTCAAAGTCCCTCACTCGTGGGGGATTTAGGGGGCAAAAGCCTCGGCGATGACAAATCAGAGGACTTTTACGGGTTATTTAATCCACGATCCTTAGCAAGGCGTTGAGTTGCCCTTGACGATCGAGGGCGTAGAGATCGTCACATCCGCCAATATGTTGGGCGTTAATAAAAATTTGGGGAACGCTGCGGCGACCGTCGGCGCGTTCTGCCATCAGCGATCGGGCGGCTTCGTCACCATCAATCTTATGTTCGGTGAAATCAACGCCTTTCCACCACAATAACAGCTTGGCACGAATGCAAAACGGACAGGTTTGCCAGGTATAAATTTCTACGTTGGCTTTGACCTGTTCGGGGTGACGACCTAAAAGCGAATTCAATGTGTTCATCATCAAAAATGTCTAAGCACTAGCTTAGTTTGGCAGTGCATTCTAATATTAATCGCTGATTTTGAATCGCGAACGGCTGAATTTTTAGCGCCTCTCGAAATGCCTGAATCGCTTTGTGATGATCACCGATCGCGGCATAACATAGCCCTAATCCGTGGTGCGCTCCAAAGTGGATGGGGTTAAGACGAATCACAGCTTGACAATCCGCGATCGCTTTTTGATAATCTCCAATCAAAAAATACAGTACGGCGCGACGGTTTAAGGCTTCTGCAAAGTCGGGCATTGCCTCAATCAGGTCTGTCAAAATGGTTTCTGCTGGAGTGGTTTCCCCGGCTTGCAGCAGCCCCTGAACCCGTTGCAGCATTTGAAAACCTGCCACTCCTTTTTGAGTAAACCAGATGCGCCAGAGTTCTTCAGTTGCCTGGTCACGAACTGCTTCATCAGAGTTTTTTAAGTCTTGTAGCAGCAAATTAATCGAGGTTTCATTCATAGTCAATTTACGATCGAGAATAGGTCTAACAAGAACAGTAGGTATCTTCTATACTGTAATCAAATTTAACAACTTCAAGTTGATGAGACCGGGGAAGTTTGACTTACGTTGTAACCACGATCGGCTCTCGCGGAGACATCTACAAATAAGAATCTTAAGATCGGGTGTCTAGCGCATCTCGCAGCCCGTCGCCCAAAAGATTAAACGCCAGCACCATTAGCGTAATCACCAAACCTGGAAAAACTGTCGTCCAGGGTGCAGAGAGCGCATAACCTCCCTTGAAAGCATCTGCCAGCATGGTTCCTAGCTCTGGGGTGGGTGGTTGTGCCCCTAAGCCCAAAAATCCTAATCCGGCGGCTTCTAGCGTTGCTGTGCCCGTCGAAAGTGTGGCTTGAACCACTAACGGCGAGAGACTCGCAGGTAAAATATGCCGCAGAATAATCCAGAGTGAAGTCGCGCCCAAGGCTCTGGCAGCTTGCACAAACTCCTGTTCTCGAAGGGAAAACACGACGCTGCGAGTGAGTCGGATGTAAATCGGAATTTGCACAATTCCAACCGCAATGATCACACTTTGCACACTCGGACTTGTCACGGTCACAATCACGATCGCCAACAAAATCGACGGAAACGCCAGCAAAATATCGGTGAACCAGCCGACGATCGTGTCTAGCCAGCCGCGAAAATATCCAGCCACTAATCCTAAAACCAAACCAATGATGGCCCCAAAACCAACCGATGCCAGACTGATCAGCAACGATGTCCGAATGCCATACCAAACTAGAGTCAAGAGATCGCGCCCTAACCCATCAGTGCCAAACCAATGATCTCGACTGGGAGCCATTAACCGAGTCACATAGCTCTGGTCAGCCGCGAGATTATAGGGTCGCAGGAGAGGAGCCAGCAGCGCCAGGAGGATTAGGGCGATCGTCAAACATAACCCAATTTTGCCAAAGCGTGATTTTCTAAATCGTTGAATTGCTGGGTGTGATAAGTCCATTTCAATTAGCGATATTGAATTCTTGGATCAACCCAGGCGTAAGACAGGTCTACCAGCAGATTGATCACCACAAACACCACCGCAATAAACACGACTCCACCTTGCACAACCGGGTAGTCTCGCGCCAGAATGCCGTCATAGATCCAGGAGCCAATGCCTGACCACGAAAAGATAGTTTCGGTGAGAATTGCGCCACCTAACAGAGTGCCAAATTGCAGCCCGATCGTCGTATTAATCGGCAACAAAGCATTCTTCAGCGCGTGACGAAAAATCACGAGTCGATCGGGCACTCCTTTGGCTTTGGCGGTGCGAATATAGTCTTGCGTCAATACATCGAGCATGGCGCTGCGAGTGATGCGGGCCACGATCGCCAACGGAATCGTACTCAACGTCAGCGCGGGCAAGACTAAATGAGACACGACATCTCCTAAAACAGGCAAATTTAATCTCAGCAAAGCATCCAGCACATAAAACCCGGTAATGGGCTGAAAGTTGAGTCCGCTCTCGATACCAATACGTCCGCTTGGAGGCAGCCAGTTGAGAGTGACTGCAAACAGATAGACCAGCAGCAACCCTAACCAATAGACCGGAATCGAGACACCCAGCAGCGAACCCGCCATCAGCACCTGGTCGAGCCAGCGATTTTTGCGAACAGCCGCCATCACACCCGCCGGAATGCCGAATAGGATGGCAATCAACATCGCGGCGATCGTCAACTCAAAGGTCGCCGTCCAGCGAGTCTTGATTTCATCGATAACGGGAATGCCACTAATTAAGCTGTTGCCTAGATTTAACTGCAACAAATTTCCTAAAAAAGCAAAATATTGAATCAACAAAGGTTTGTTTAATCCGAGTTGTTCTCTCAGTGCGGCGATTTGGTCTGGGGTTGCCCGTTCACCCGCTAGGACGATCGCCGGGTCGCCAGGAATGAACCGCAGCAGTAAAAACACCGCCAGGGTGATGCCGAGCAGCACGGGCACTAAACCGAGAAGCCGCTTGAGAATGTATTGCCACATCGAGTCGATTCGCCAACAGAGCAACGTTTCTGCAACTCTACCACTGACGTTCTGTTAACGTGAATTCAACGACTTCGCTACCAGTCCATTGCGCCCCCTGAATCCCCCAGATTTGGGGAATTTCAAGCCAAAAATTTCGGTTCAAAGTCCCCCAGAATGGGGGATTTAAGGGGCAGAAGCCGCTGACAACGCAGCGAAAAACCTCGTCGAACTGATGTCATTTCTGCAACTCTACCACTGACGTTCTGTTAACTCAGCAATTGCGTGATCGCAGTCACTAGCGCTTGTGATTTAAACGGTTATAAACAAACAACTTACCTTGACATGGCTGCAAAGGTATCATTTCGATTGATTGGATTGGCTGATTGATTCCTGATAGCGAATCGTCTACTGTCTAGGTGAAATCGATGGGCTAGTTTTTATGGCAAGGGTTGAGCTAGACGGCATCACGCGACGGTTTGAGCAGTCGGTGGCGATCGCAGATATCACCTTTGAGGTGCCTGATGGTGAGTTTTGGGTGCTGGTCGGCCCGTCTGGCTGCGGTAAGTCTACGATTTTGAGAACGATCGCGGGGCTAGAATCAGCGACTTCTGGCAATCTCTACATTGGCGATCGGCTGGTTAATCAGGTTCCGGCTCGGCAGCGCGATGTGGCGATGGTGTTTCAAAACTACGCGCTCTATCCGCACATGACGGTTGCCGAGAATATCGCCTTTGGGCTGAAAATGCGGAACGCGGATGCAAAAACGCAGCGAGAACGGGTGGAAACGATGGCACGAATTTTGGATATCAGCCATCTGCTAGATCGTAAACCGCGTCAATTGTCAGGAGGACAGCAGCAGCGAGTGGCGTTAGGGCGAGCGATCGCGCGTCAGCCCCAGGTGTTTCTGCTCGACGAGCCGCTTTCTAATCTAGATGCTCAACTGCGCGATGGCACCCGTTCTGAGCTTAAACAACTGCATCAGCAAATGGGCATCACGACGATTTATGTGACGCACGATCAGGTTGAAGCGATGACTCTCGCGGATCAAATTGTGATTTTAGAGCGGGGCAAGATTCAGCAAATTGGCGACCCCCAAAGCATTTATGCCCAACCCGCAAACCGCATGGTTGCAACCTTTTTGGGCAATCCGCCGACGAATATTTTGCCAGTCACTTACCGGGGAGAGGCGTTTCACATTCAAGGACAGAGGATTCCCTGTCCGTTAACGCTGCGATCTCTGCACGATGGACAGCAGTTTGATTTGGGCATCCGTCCAGAACAGATGCGAGTCAGTGAGGATGCTCATCTGATCACCCAAGTCAGCCTAGTCGAACCGTTGGGGCGAGAAATCTTGGTTCGAGTCGAGTTGTTGGGTGAGCGATCGCAACCAACTACGCTGAATGTGCAAGTTAGTCCAAATGTGCGGTTGGCTCCGGGCGATCGATTGCCTCTGGCGCTGGATCTCAATCAACTGTTTCTGTTTGACCCAATGACTGGGCAAAGAGTTCATCCAAACTGAGTCACGCGGATTAAATAAAGCCCGGATTTGCCCTCACCCCAACCCTCTCCCAAGTTTGGGAGAGGGAGCAAGAGTTACCTTAGAATTGCCGCTTCGGTTTTGGCGATCGCCAGCCGCGTTTTCAATACCGAATCGGGGTTTAAACTAATCGAGTCGATGCCCAACTCGACCAAAAATTCCGCAAACTCAGGATAGTCACTGGGGGCTTGTCCGCAGATGCCAATCTTGCGATCGAACTCCTTGGCCGTTGCAATGACGCGGCGTAATTTGCGTTTAACCGCTTCGTCGCGCTCGTCGAATAGGTGAGATACCAGGGCAGAATCGCGATCGAGTCCTAATGTCAATTGCGTTAAATCGTTGGAGCCGATCGAGAAGCCGTCAAAAATCTCACTGAAGCGATCGGCGAGTTCGATATTGCTAGGCAACTCACACATGACGTAGACCTGCAACCCGTTTTCTCCACGAATCAGCCCGTGTTTTGCCATCTCTGCCAAAACTTTTCGCCCTTCTTCAGGCGTGCGGCAAAACGGAATCATCGGAATCATGTTCGTCAATCCCATCTCGTCACGGACTCGTTTAAAGGCTTTGCACTCTAGCCCAAATGCATCCCGATATTTGGGGTCATAGTAGCGAGATGCACCGCGCCAGCCCATCATTGGGTTTTCTTCGTGTGGCTCAAATTCGCGACCGCCAATCAAATTTGCATATTCGTTGCTCTTGAGATCCGACATCCGCGCAATCACTGGCTTGGGGTAAAACGCGGCTGCTAAAATGCCGATTCCTGACGCGAGTTTGTCTACAAAATATTCTGAGAGATCTCGATATTGAGAAGTCAATTGACTGATTTCCCATTTCGCCCCATTGTCTTTGAGCGTCTCGAAGTTGAGTAGCGCTAATGGATGCACCTTGATGTGATTGGCGATGATGAATTCGGTACGCGCAAGCCCGACCCCATCATTGGGAGTCAGCGAGAGTCTAAACGCTTCGCGGGGGTTGCCCACATTCATCATAATTTTGGTGCGAGTGGCAGGCAGCGCATCGAGTTCGAGGTGTTCGATCGCAAAAGGCAACAGCCCATCATACACATGTCCGTCTTCGCCTTCAGCACACGAGACGGTGACTTCTTGCCCATCGCTGAGAATCTCTGTAGCGCTGTCACAGCCGACGATCGCCGGAATGCCCAATTCTCTCGCAATGATCGCTGCATGACAGGTGCGTCCACCTTGATTTGTAATCACAGCACTGGCTTTTTTCATGATCGGTTCCCAATCGGGATCAGTGCGCGTCGTGACTAACACATCTCCTACTTGGAATTCGTCAAGTTTGCGGAGATCTACGATCGTTCTGACTTTTCCCTGTCCGATCATTTCACCAACAGCCCGACCGATCAAAAGCGGTTTAGCTGATGGCTTTCTGTTTAGTTTATAAGTCTTAAGAACGTTGCCGATTTTTTGAGAATGAATGGTTTCAGGACGAGCTTGCACAATAAATAAATCACCACTCTCACCATCTTTCGCCCATTCAATATCCATTGGGCTATCCATTCCTCGAACTTTGGCGTAGTGATCTTCGATCATACACGCCCACTTTGCCAGTTTGAGAATCTCTTCATCTTGAAGGACATATTTTGCCTGTTGTAACTTGGGCACCGAGACATTTGTAGTCGATTTGCCGCCGCCGATATCGTAGATCATTTTGATCTCTTTGCTGCCCAGCCGTTTTTCTAAAAGCGGACGGAAACCTTGTTTAAGCGTGGGTTTAAATACGACGTACTCATCGGGATTGACGACTCCTTGCACCACAGATTCACCTAAACCATAAGCAGCCGTGATCAAAGCTGTGTCTCTAAACCCGGTTTCGGTGTCGATCGAAAACATCACGCCCGATGCTGCCAGATCCGATCGCACCATTTTTTGCACACCGACTGATAAGTCAATCTCAAAGTGATCAAAGCCTTTAGTCGTGCGATAAGAAATGGCGCGATCGGTAAACAGCGATGCAAAGCACAGATGACAAGCTTTGAGAACGCGATCAATTCCGTTGATATTCAAATAAGTTTCTTGCTGTCCCGCAAAGCTTGCGTCGGGCAGATCTTCAGCCGTGGCGCTCGATCGCACTGCCACATCAACCCCGCTATAGCGACTGAGACAGGCTTCTAGCTCGTTGTCGGTGAGTTGATCGCACCGCTCGACCTCAACGCCATAGCGCTCAGACAATTGCACATAGCTGCGGGTGATGGCGGCTTCTAGTTCCGCAGGAAATGGATTGTCTAAAATCAGAGTTCGCGCCTGTCTGCCTCGCTCTCGGAGGCGATTAACATCTGAAATATCTAAGTCTGCAAGCAGCTTTTGTAACCGGGTTTTTAGCCCTGCTTTTTCAATGAAATAACGAAACGCATAAGCAGTCGTCGCAAACCCAGTAGGAACATTCACACCTTTAGGAGTTAGCTGCTGAATCATCTCTCCCAATGAAGCGTTTTTGCCGCCAACAAACGGCACGTCTGCAATTCCTACTTGCTCAAACCACAGCACAAACGCCTTTTCTTTAAGTTCTGGGTTTGTTGTAGAGCTATCTAATTTTTTAGCAGTAAACATGATGGGTTCTCCCGATCGTTAAATTCTAAATGTTTGCAGCATTAATGGAGCGAAGTAGAGCTACAAACTATTTTGATGAATAGAGTTTCACAAGCCAAATCCTCAAAGAATTAGTCGCTTAACTAACACTCTAATATCTGCGAGTCTAACGCAGTTTTTACTGAGATAAGGAATGAAAAGCAGGAACTTTAGCTTAGTTGCAACAAGATCGCTCTTAAAGTAGACATCGTGCCTCATCAAGATTTCTAGAATAAGGCATTCTTAAATGAGATAGTGGGCAGCGAGAGGGCAGTATGAGCAACGAAACTGACACATTAACCGATTCCATCAACACAACGGCAGATTCTGCGATTAAAGAAGTGAAAACTCCGTCAGTTCACCCAGCGGCGGGAGTAGTCGGAGTCAGCACGATCGGGGGATTTTTAGGCGCGATCGTCGCCGGCCCGATCGGGGCAATTTTGGGCGGAGCAGTGGGCGCACTAGGAGCCTCGATCGAAAACACAAAATCTGGAAAGTCGGGTTATTACATTAACCGAAATAGACCTCGTTCACCGCGATCGAATCAACCTCTCGGCGTGATTTCAAACGAAATGACGCAGGCTAGAAAAGAAATCGCTCAAGACATTGACGAGGCTGCCGGAGAGATTCAACAAGGGGCATCTGATCTCGCGTCTAATGCTCAGGCAACGGCAGAGAAACTAGGCAATACGCTGTCAGACTTTACCGGATCAAATCATTCAACTTTAAAAGGCATTTTGCTCGACATCGACGGAACACTAGTACTCAGTAACGATGCTCACGCTCATGCCTGGGTTGAGGCCTTTGCCGCCTTTGGTTATGACATCAAATTTGAGCAGGTGCGTCCGTTTATTGGCATGGGTGGCGATCAGGTAGTGCCACGACTGGTTCCAGAGCTTTCGGGCGAGGAAGGCGTAGGCAAACAAATTGCTGATCGTCGCAAAGAGCTAATCATCAACAAATTCGGCGCTGACTTGTCGCCTGCACCAGGGTCGCGAGACTTAATTTTGAGACTCAAGCAAGAAGGCTTTAAGCTAGTGGTGGCAAGCTCGGCAACCAGTGAAGAGCTTTCTGTTTTGCTCAAAGCTGCTCAGGTCGATGATCTATTAACAGAGGAGCCGAAGACCACCTCAGACGATGCTGACCAATCAAAGCCTGCTCCTGATTTGGTGCAATCGGCTCTCAAGAAGGGGAAATTAGAACCGGGTCAAGCGATCATGTTAGGCGATACGCCCTATGACATTCAGGCGGCAAATGCAGCAGGTGTGAACGTGATTGCGTTTCGGTGTGGCGATTTTGACGATTCTCAACTGTCGGGCGCAGTGGCGATTTATGACAATCCCGCCGATTTGCTAGCACAGTTTGCCCGATCGCCACTTACAGATTCTGAGGTAGTTGCGATCAAACCATAAATAACAGTTTGAATGCGATCGCTAACAGCCGACTAAATCTGGAAACGTGCGGAAAAGTTCTGCCGATCCATCTAAACGAGCGTAGTATGCAGAAAGTTTCTGCCGATCCACCTAAATTTGGCGTGATATGCGGAAACTTTCTCTCTAAAAAGAAGTTAGATGGCTAGTCGTAACTGCTTGGCTTCACGCTCCATTAAGGGCAGCGGCGTAATTAATTCAGGAGTGCTGAGGAAATCTCGCACAACTTCTGCAACGACTTGTGCCAGGTCGCAGGGAACTGCGTTACCTATTTGCCTATAGATCGAGCTTTGTCCGCCGATAAACTGGTAGTCATGTGGAAAAGTTTGTATCCTAAGTGCCTCGTCAATTGTTAATCGTCTAAGTCTCTTAGGTGCGGCATCTAAGGATAATGGTTCTCCTCCTGCCATCAGATAGGAGTGATACCATTCGACCCAGCTATCTTGACCAAAATAGCAATGCTCTTCATCAATAATTGGTGTTTTATTCCCACCCATAGAAGCGTGGAGAGCGCATGAATATCCAGTAGGGTTTAAGGGTCTTCCCTGACCATTGAACATCATTCCTGCATAGGGCGATCGACGCATTACAGGCTTTGCAGCGATGGTAACTTTCGCATTGCATACTCGCTGATTGTTCTCGGAACCCGCCACACCCAGAGGTAAAACAATATCTCTAACTGTCGGAGCCTGCTTCTTATACCGCTCGAATTGTGCCTCTAAGTCATTAATGTCTTCAATATCTCGAAACCCGATCAAAAACATTCGCTCTCGGGATTGTGGTACGCCGAAAGCAGTTGAATTGAGTACTACTAACTTGTACTTATATCCCAATTGACGGGCAAAACGAAAAAGTTGCTGGCGAACCTCAGACCACTTATCAAGAACTGCTAGTGCCTTGACATTCTCACAAATAAAAGCCCGAGGCTTTGTGAACTCCACAGCCTTCATGAATACCCATAACAATTTGCTACGCGGATCATCAGGGTTCATCTTTCCAGCTACAGAAAATCCTTGGCAGGGCGGACCACCAAAGACGATATCGATCCCCTCAAATCGGCGTATGTCAGTCAAGTTTTGATTAATGTCGCCGCATTTGATAATCCCTCCTGGGTGGTTTGCCTCATATGTGAGGCAAGCATCTCTGTCAATGTCATTGGCGCTAACAATCTCAACTCCTGCTCGGATGAATCCAACATCCATACCGCCTGCGCCGGAGAAAAGTGATAGCCCTGATAAAGGTGTTTTATTTTTCATATATGCGATTTTGGCATATTTGCCTCTCTAAATCAAGATCTCAATTATGGAAAGTCAAAAGCAGTCTATCTCAAGTATCCATGATCCGGATTACCACAGGATCATTGATGCGCTTGTTTCCCTACGAGAAAAAGCAAAACTCTCTCAGAAAGCGATCGCCCATGAGATTGGGTTGACGCAGCCTGACGTTTCCAAGATAGAACGTCGGGAACGCCGAATCGATATTTTAGAAGCATTACGATGGGTGTGGGCTACAGATGCTGATCCTGCTGAGTTTTTCACGCAGTTTACTAATTCAGGGAAATGAGCATGAGCCTTGCCAAACCAACCGTCGATCAAAGAGCTGCCGAGCAACTTCTCCGGGAAGCGATCTCAATCGCACAAGATGATTCTAGAGAAATTCCAGCGACAGAATGGGATATCGAGATCAGAACAATCATTCAAGGAAAACATCTGACTTTCAGATACATTCTCGTGACTGCTCTTTTAGGAAAAGCCACTAACCCGAATATCAATGCCCTTTCGCTTCAAGCGGGTGCTGATGTTAAGGGTGCTTACGATGCCCGGAGCTTATGTCATGGGGTTGTTGTGCCGCTTGAGCGTCAATTGCTGAGTAGTTCGCTGGGAGGTTCAAATGAGCCTTTTCTCAATAAGCCTGCCCGTTTTCCAATGATATCTCCATCAAATGCAGTGAGAGCTGGTAGGGATAGAGAGCTTTTGCTTATCCTACATAAGGTGCTGTCTGAAGGGGAAACGTCTGAGCAAGCTTTTAATAGTCTCTGTACTGCTATGCGATATGCGATCGCAAGACAAACAGCTCGAACTGAGCTGTTTCCTCAACTTTCAGAATCGGCAGACTCCCACTTAAAAATTATTGAATTTGTTGATGCATTTGTCACAAGATCGATTGAGGGACAAGTTGCTGCAATCGTATCAGGAACTATCCTGTCCACATATTTTGACCAATTTGAAGGCTTTGAGGTCACTGTCCATCCGGTTAATCAAAGTGGTGCTTCCTCCAATGAAGTGGCAGATGTAGACATCAAGAAGAACGGTAAAATTTTTGTGGCAGTTGAGGTTAAGGATAAGCAGTTCAGTGAACAGGATGTTGATCATGCTGCTTTCAAAGCAAGTCAATACGGCTTAAAGTCAATTACGTTCGTCATTGGAGTAAATGGAACGTGTATCGGTTCATCTCTTGAGCAGGTTGCAAAAACCGTCTTGATTACGAGAAGTGTCAATGTTATTTTTGTTGATCTTGTCTCCTTCGTGAGATCAGTAATTGCATTATGTCCAGAGTTCCCTTTTGCTACATTTTTTGCAAAGCTTCAGTACTATGCGATCAGTGCTCGGGTTAGGGATGAGATGTTTGAGCATATTGAGCGTGTTTTCCAATCTGTACAAGTTCCGCCAAACCCGCCATCTAACACGACGTTGGAGCGGACGGAATAGAGATGGTTAGTGAGGATGCAAAGGATACTAGCCGCCGCTCAACTATACCGTTAGGTAGTCAGACCCAAAAGCCAAAGTTAAGTTCTAGCTGCGATTGCCCTGAAGTCAACCGCAACGATTCTCACGTCTTTTGAGTGAAATGAGCGAGTGAAAGAGCTATCGTCATCAGGACAAAGGTGAACGCACTGATCGCATTAGTGAGTAGCTTAATCAGTAAGCGTCGAATGAAATAGCCCTGCTCCCAAGTTATGGAAGCTATTTAATTCACGAGCCTTAACGACTAGAATAAAGATTTCTAAGAACGATTCGTCTGTATGTTGCCAAAGGAAGACCTGTTAAAAGGTGTCGAAAATCGAGATAGCGTGATCAGAGTCATTGACCAGGCAGATCAAGCGATCAAAACCTGGGAAGTGGTCATGACCGACTTCTATTCACCGCCAGAAATTGCTGAAATTCAGCGATCGTTTGCGCGATTGACCGATGTGCAGATGGTGGCTTGGGGCGGCTACCCGCAGGCAGAACGGCAACGACTGGCGATCGCTCGCTCAGAACTGCCCCTTGATATCGATCAAGTCGAGGTCGTCGCGCTTAACATTGCCGGAAACTTTCTCTTTGACCCCGCCAATCATCGCGACTTTTTAGGCGCAATCTTAGGGACGGGAATTGTGCGCGAGAAAGTAGGTGACATCATCGTATTGGGCGAACGCGGTGCCCAAGCGATCGTCGTGACTGATTTAGTCGAGTTTTTTCAAGCAAGTTTGACTCAAGTGCGATCGGTGCCCGTTAAAGTGCAGCCCATCCCGCTGAGCGAACTCAAGATTCGAGAGCCAAAGAAAAAAGAATTAACCACCGTCGAAGCGTCGATGCGGTTAGATGCGATCGCGTCTGCTGGGTTTGGCATGTCGCGCAGCAAGATGGCAGATCTGATCTCGTCAGGCGATGTGCGAGTCAACTGGAAAGACATTAATTCCACAAGCTACACGGTCAAGCCTGGTGACTTGATTGCGATTCGAGGCAAGGGGCGAGTCGAAGTCGGCGAAATGATGGTGACTAAGAAAGATCGCTACCGGGTTCAGCTCACTCGTTTTGTGTGAGTCTTTGAACACTACAGGTTGAAGAGATTCACGTTCCGCTTCATTGGCGCAGCGTGATTGTAAATGGTCGAGTTGATCGCCTCACCAAGCAACCAGACATCGATCGGGCAATGCAATTCAGCAAAGAGCGCAATCCAGTGCTGTCACCTGCTATAAATCGCATCTGGACTGATGCTCAAGGGCGTTCAGAAGTGATTGCAATCTACCGCTTCCGGTAAACACACTTTGCGCTCGCCCAAGCCGTTCTGTGACGAGCTGTCGCGCCCGATAAACATCGGTATCCCAACTGAAAACCGCTTTGATAGAAGAGATACCCACGGCAGATGCCGATCGCAAGGAAACGAGTCCCGGTGTTCCATTAATCGCACTCTCGATCGGGCGCGTCACTAATGATTCGACTTCTTCGGGTGCGAGTCCGGCAGCATCAGTTTGAATTTCGACCTGGGGAGGTGCAAATGCCGGAAATACATCCAACGGCATTTGAGTAATGACTTGCAGCCCCCACAGCGAAATCAGAATCGATTTTGAACAAAGATCATTTTCTTTTTATCGTTGGTTTCGACGATCGCAGATTTCGGAGCTACTAAAATTGAAGCCGAGGTGCGGTCAGTCAACCCCTCAATCTCGGCAAACATTCCAGGTTTCAATGCACCATCCGCGTTATCTAATTCTGCTTTTACCGGAACGGAGGGTTCCCGCGCCGCTGTTAGGCGGCAGAGTCCGACACTTCTAGAAATCTTCACAAAATCATCCCCCTTTTTGTCGT
>NZ_PVWG01000022.1:0-65419 GCF_003003695.1 Phormidesmis priestleyi ULC007 | reverse complement strand
AATGCCGATCCGAGACTGGAAACGGGCATTAAATCGCTTTGCTATCGAGTTTGAAGGGAGGTTTCCCATGTAGTTATTTATCGCTTGACACAAACTACTTTACAAACCCAGTTGGCGTAGGAGAACAGACCTTTATCGACAACGGCAGCGCCCAGCGATTAGAGTTCATCGCATTGAATGCGACTTAAAACAAGAGTCCGAACAGTTTTTTGGGCGTTGCAGAATGACGGGATGAAATGGCTGTAGGGGTAGCGCCCCCGTGCCTACTCCTGCCGAAGGGCAACCACGGGGGATTGCCCCTACCCAAATTATTTGTCTATTCAACAATGCCCTATCGCGATCGCAACAGTTGCACAAAGGTATCGCTAACCGTGTGATCTTTAGTATCTGCGGCGTATTGAATCAGCCGTTCGCGCAAGTCTTTGGCATCGTTAAGAGGAAGCAAGGTGGCAAGGAGGAAATAGACTCCCCGAAAGCGCGGATCGCCCATGTGATCGAGGAGGCGGTTTTGTGCTTCGGCACTGTCACCGAGGAAGGTTTGCACGATGAAGAATTCCATGATTTTGTCGTGGCGAAAGTACCATTCGTGCTGCGCTTCGCCTTTGGCATCTTTCCATTGGCGACTGACGACCATTTTATATTTTTCGTCTTCCATGCTGACCAGTTCTTGATAAAACTCGTCGGCGGGGATGGCTTTTTCGTCGTTGAGGCGGAGTTGGTAGACGGCTTCGGAGAATTTTTTGAGGGGAAAGTCTTGGTTCCAGCACTGCTGATAGTCTGCCGCCATCAGGTTATATTGCTGCTCTTGCAGTCGCAGCAGATTAGGTTGTTTGCCCAATGCGATCATTTGGGCAACGACGGTGAGATCCATTGGGTTAGAAAGGGTGCGCTGAATAGCGGCGAGTTCTTCGGGCGGTTGTTGATTGTCTAACACTTCATCGAGATAAGTGCGGCAAGCGTGAGTATATTTGTCGGTGCTTAGGAGATCGCCCCCTAAATCTCCCAAAATTGAGGGACTTTGAGTGTGGGATCTCTCAGAGCTTGAGGACTTTTTGTTGTCGGAACTGGGAGCAACAATCGCTCCTCTCGACAGCAAGAATTCTTGAATCTGATCGCTGCGGAGCGGTTGCAGTTGATAGATTTTGGCGGTGGAAGGCGGCAGCCACTCTAGCGGTTGAGTGGTCATGATGATGTTGCCTTTGAAGTAGCTTTCGACAAATTGGGTGATTTTGGCGCGGGTGTCGGCGGTGACTTCGTTGAGTCCGTCGATGCAGAGGTCGCACAGGTTCCCTGCACCGGAGGTGTTCGCGCCACTGTAGATTAGATTTTTGAGGAATTCGGCATCTTGTGCCTGTCCGTGGAGTTTGGTTTGGATGGCTTCGATCACGCCTTGCTCACATTTGCGGGCGGGCAAAAAGACGACGGTGCGCGGGGAGTGTTTGACGAGGTGACGCAAAAACATCGATTTGCCTAAGCCAGAGTCGCCTTCGAGGACGATTTGCCCTTTGATGGCGGGAATGACGGTGGTGATCGCAACCCCTTCTTTTGCATCCAAAGGTTTCACGTCTGATTGGGGAAAGTAGGCAGCGGGGTTGAAGCGATCGACTCCCGAATCTGCTAACAAGGAAAATTTGAAGGGTTCAAAGAGTTTGCGGCGTAGGAAGGGAACCCAGGTGAGCAGAAAGCCGACGTAGCCCATGCCCAGAATGCGCCGCACCCAGGGATTCCAGAAGAAGATTGCTTGAACTTGGGGAAATTTGGGATAGGCGAAGATTAGGGCAAGCCAAAACGACAGGTGAGCGGCAAGAGTATTTCTAGCGTTGTTGAACCCTTGCCAAACGGTGAGCCGATTCATCGCTTCTTTGACAGAATCGGCGTTGTTGGAGTTGGCAGCGCTGAGGTTTTGATAGTGTTTTGCCAGCAGCGGAATGTCACCTGTCTCCCATTTGCCCATCTTGGCGATATCGGCGATTTGTTGAGTCAGGATGCGTCGAAAGTTGGGGAGGTCTTTGCTGGGTTCCCAGGCTTTGGCAAAGAGAGCCAGGGTTTTTACGCCCTCATCGTGATTGAGTTGAGTCGGAATGCTGCCGGGTTGCGGTTTGCCCATCCATTTGAGGAGCGTTTTGGCTTCATCGCTGCCGCTACTCAAGAAGTAGACCGAAAAACGCCACTGTTGTGCTGCTTCTAAGTTCTCATATTCAGCACTATCGAGAACAATCAGCGATTGATTAAAGTCAAGTTGGCTGATTTTTGCCAATGCCTCAGCCGCACTGCCCCGGACATAGGCATCTTGCGACTTATCTTTGAGGATATTGAGGATGTCAGGAATGAAGGGTTTGGCAGCGTCACCGAGATTGCCTAAGGCAGAAACTGCACTGCCCCGGACATCGGCAGCTTGCGACTTATCTTTGAGGATATTGAGGATGTCAGGAATGAAGGGTTTGGCAGCGTCACCGAGATTGCCTAAGGCAGAAGCTGCACTGCCCCGGACCTCGGCAGCTTGCGACTTATCTTTGAGGATATTGAGGATGTCAGGAATGAAGGGTTTGGCAGCGTCACCGAGATTGCCTAAGGCAGAAGCCGCACTGCCCCGGACATAGGCATCTTGCGACTTATCTTTGAGGATTTTGGCGATGTCAGGAATGAAAGGTTTGGCAGCGTCACCGAGATTGCCCAATGCATAAGCCGCTCTGCCCCGAACATCGGCAGGTTGCTTCTTATCTTTGATGAAATTGAGGATGTCAGGAATGAAAGGTTTGGCAGCGTCACCGAGATTGCCCAATGCCTCAGCCGCACCGCCCCGAACGTAGGCAGGTTGTGTCTTATCTTTGATGAAATTGAGGATGTCAGGAATGAAAGGTTTGGCAGCGTCACCGAGATTGCCCAATCCATAAGCCGCACTAACCCGAACATTGGCATCTTGCTTCTTATCTTTGATGAAATTGAGGATGTCAGGAATGAAAGGTTTGGCAGCGTCACCGAGATTGCCCAATCCATAAGCCGCACTGCCCCGAACATTGGCAGGTTGTGCCTTATCTTTGAGGATCTTGGCAATGTCAGGAATGAACGGTTTGGCAGCGTCACCGAGATTGCCTAATGCATCAGCCGCATTGCCCCGGACATCGGCATCTTGCGACTTATCTTTGAGGAGGCTTGCCGCTTTTTGTGCAATTGCTTCCGGTTTCTTCAAGACACTCTTTAAGTCTTTTGCCTCATACTCACTCAATTTGCTCAAAGCAAAGCCTTGAACTCTGGGAGAGCTATCTTCTAGGGCTGCCAAAATGCCGTTGATCTGCCAACCTTGCGGCTTTGCCTTTGGCTTTTCTTTTGCGCCGACCCAAGGCGAGGCAACCAACACCACAACGGTTAAACAAACCACAAACACCAAGCGATAAAAAGCAGTCTGTTTCGGCAAACCCTGAGAGTGAACCATAGGTCAAGTTGCAAATAAGGGGCAAACACGGCAATCCGATCGTCAACAAGCCCAGAGCATAATTTTACGGACACAAACAATGCCATCTAAACTATGACGTGTGCTTTTGCCAACGCCGCCTTTCTTAACTCATCTTCAACAATTTCCCCTCAAAGCTCGGAGCTTCAAGTTCAGAGGTCGGAGTTTCGAGGTCAAGGAGCGATCGTTCGAGTTCAAGCAACCTCGTTAAGCGGTAAACGGGTTCAAGATGCGGAGTTGATTCTCAATTAGCTGGTTGTGCTGCATATCCTCCGAATACAGAATGATGCAGTTGCTTAAGAGAGCAGTCGCAACGATCAGACTATCCCAGTAGGTGTAGCCGTAGCACTGGTTGATTCTGATAGCCTGCATGACTTTTGGTGCATCAATTTCAATAACAGCAAAGTCGCTGATTAGCTCAAAAATAATATTTGCGGCATCTGCTTGAGAAGTAAACTTCTTTCTGACTAAGACATTAAACAGTTCTCCCAAAACCTGAGTGCTGACCTGAAGTTGGCTGGATGGATCAGCTATCAAAGCTTCTATAGCCTGAGTTTTATCAATTGAATTTTTAGCATAAACGTAGACCCAAAGATTGGTATCCAGAAAGATTCTATCGGTCATAAAGTTCATCTCGATCGAACTTATAATCTGACGGTAGAGCAAATGAATACTGCTTTGCGTGCGCTAAAAATCGTCTCACTTTGGCAATGCGATCGGCTTCATCCTCCTCAGCCTCAAGGATCACAACTTTCAGCTTTTTTCCTTCCAAATTAGCGTCAAGTGCTTCGCTGAGGATAAGACTACCATTGCTGTAAGTGGCTTCCAAGATTTTTGTCATCGTTTTATCTCAGGAATGTGAGGTGCTACCAGTATAGGCGAAGGGTTAAACATCAGATTTAGCTGATTTCTTAACGGTAAATTTCGAGATCAGAGGTTAACGTTTTGAGGTCAGAGCGCGATCGTTGCAACTTTGTGGAGTTTAATGGAACTCTGTTTTACCGCACCAACGAATGGAAATATCGTATTCGCGGCATGACTCAAGACAACACCGAACTAGAAGTCGTTGCTAAACTTGGACTAAATGGCAACCTTGTCATCATCACCGTCTATCTTCTCTAAACCAACCCCTATGATTTGTGATGTTTGTGGACAGGCAGATGCCCGAATTATTTATATGCCCCGTACCTATGGCAAAGGAGACACGCTTCTCGTAATTGAAAACGTTCCTATAGTGAGTTGTCCGCATTGCGGCGAAAGCTACTTAACTGCGGAAACTCTGCATCAAATTGACCGGATCAAACGCAACCGGAAAACGCTCACGATCGCCCGTCCTGTAGAAGTTGCTGCCTTCGACTAAGCGACAATGCTTTAGCAATCTGTATTCACGAAGCGATCGCTCCATTCACACTTCCAGGCGCGATAATGAGAGCAAGTAGAGGACTTCGCGATGATTGCTACACCTCACCCTCAAAAGATGTCGATCGAGGAATACCTGGAATGGGAACCTCGCCAAGAAACGCGCTATGAATACGTTTACGGCGAAGTTCTTGCCATGACGGGCGGAACCATCCCTCACAATGATATTGCGATTAATCTCTTGACGCTCGTGCGATCGCAGGTTCGGGCTAGAGGTTGTCGGATCAACATGGCAGATGTCAAAGTTCAAGTTAATGCATCCGGTCTCTATTACTATCCAGATCTGATCGTGAGTTGCGATGCTCGTGACCTCAACGCTCGTAAATTTATTCAATACCCTAAGCTCATTGTCGAAGTTCTCTCACCTAGCACAGAATCTAAAGACCGAGGCGATAAGTTCACAGCCTATCGCAATATGCCGACGTTACAGGAATATGTGCTGGTAGACTCTGAAAAGGTCAGCGTCGAATGCTACCGTCGCGGTGAAGGTCGGATGTGGTTCTACACGCCCTATACGACAGGTGACATCCTCACCCTAGAAAGCATTGCCTGGGAAGGCGCGATCGCACTGCTGTATGAGGACGTACAGTTCTTTTCAGAATAAACTCAAAGTAGAGCAATCGGCATCAACAGAGTCACGAAGACCATAGTCAAGTAGTCCAATCAACAACCCGTTGTCCTAAGATTTGAATTAGCCCGATCGCACCTTGAATGATTGGAAACCCGACTAAGCAAATAAACGCGGCTTGACGAGTGCGAATGTCAAGCGCTTGACGAACCGCAACAATCACAGCCAGCAAACTCCAGACCGCCAGCACAAACTGAATGGGTCTTCCTAACAAAGGAATTAACGTCAAAAAATTTAACACTTGAGGCGCGTATGCAAAGCCGATCGGACTGAGCAAATCGCTATAACTGGGGTCGATCGGTTTGAGCCACTGTCCCACTTTCCAGATCGTAAATGTCCAAAAATAGTAGCCCACCACAATGCTCAAGCCATCAAACAAAAGCGCCACGAAAAGCACCTGAACTGGGGCGCGATTAATCAACAAAATCACCGCACTTCCAAGCGTGTGAGAGACGGCGGCAAGCAGCACGATCGTCAGCGCCAAGCGATGATTTTTGGGCGTGTTATGGGCGTTCTCATAGAAGTCGGCTTTTAACAGCAGGGCGTTGGTTAACGTCCTCCAAAACCCTGGTTGTGACGCTTGATGTCTCACGCTGGTTTATGATTACTTTGCAGCAATACTCTACTCTAGAAGAGGTATCTGACTGAGTGAAATGCTTAAGTTTGTTGAGCGAATTTTACGACGGATGCGAGGGGACACCTTAAAGTTGTTTATTCTGGCAGGAGTCTTGCTGCTGGTTTGGGGCACCATCGCCCCGATCGGAACGATGGTTTGGTGGCTCAGTCAAAGTGCCGGAAGTTTGGGTTTGAAAAAGCAGGAGCCGAAGCGACTGCAATCCAACAATCCGTCGGGTAAAAAATTGGCGAAATTGGCGATCGATTGCTACATTGTCTATCTGCCAGGAGTCGGCGATTTCTCATCTAACCAGCTATCGCCAGGAGAAGAATTTTTCTTAAATCGTTTAGAACAGCTTCACCCAAATTGTGTAACGGTTCGCGATGTTTTTCCTTACTCAGTCGCCAGCAAAGATTTAGGAGGAGAACGCCTGCTCGCTCCTCTGTGGCAAGCCGCTGAAAAAGCAGATGGCTGGTTTAAAAATGCGGATATCTTGATTAAGATTCGTAACCTCTGGCGATTTGCAATCTCGGCAGACGATCGCTACGGCACCGTTTATGGGCAGGGAATCGCTGAGGCAATCATTGAGCGCATGCACACCGTTCACCCAATTCCGCAGTCTCCGCGTCAGCCGATTCAGTTAATTTTGCTGGGCACGAGTGGCGGTGTGCAGGTGGCGCTGGGTGCAGTTCCCTATCTGCACGATCGCCTTCCGGCAAAGCTAACGGTGGTGTCAGCCGGAGGCGCATTTGACGGAGAAGCTGGCTTTAACAGCGCAGAGCAGGTTTATCACCTCGAAGGTCAGCGTGACTGGGTTGCAGACATTCCTCGCGTCGTGTTTTCTTCTCGGTGGGGTTGGACGATTGGCTCACCGTTTAATCAGTCCAAACAGCAGGGACGCTATCACTTTTTAGAGAGTGGCCCTCATACTCACGATGGTGATCAGGGCTATTTTGGTCAAGCGATCGTCAATGGCACGAAAACGACTTATGTGCAGTTAACGCTTCAACAGGTAAATCAGCTTCCAATCTGGTCAAAAAAATAACCAGACGAATCCACACGCGATGTGCAAAGAACCCCAACCCCAACCCCTCTCCCGCAGGAGCCACCGTGTATACACAAGTCCCTTAGATCCGTCATTGCCGAGATTTTCGCCCCCTTGTATGGTTTATGCCTTTACCTACTTAGTTTGGGGTTCCGTTCAGCTTGGTGTCTTGATTTACCTATTTGGGTTGCGAGGCACTTCTACCAAAATAGCGATCGAGACTGAAAAAAATTAAAGTTTTTCGGACGATCGTACAAAACTTCATCTACTCTCAAGAAAGGAGCTTTGTGAATTCCCCTTGCTTGAGTGTGCGATGCAAACCACGTCAGAAACAGCCATCAACACGATTCCAGACACGATCACCCTCGATGTGAGCGGCATGAAGTGCGCGGGCTGCGTCAAAACGGTCGAGAATGCCCTCGCTCAACAGCCTGGTGTGATGTCTGCTACGGTCAATCTCGTGACAGAGTTGGCAACGGTTGAATGTGAATCGATCGTTGATCCCGCACTCTTAGCCGAAAAATTGACCGAAGCCGGATTTCCGAGTCAGCCTCGCTATTCTGAAGGCAGTTTAGAAAGCGCAGGCTTAATTGATCTGGCAGAACGGCGACGATTAGATGCCCAACAGCAAACTCGTCGTTTAACGATCGCGATCTTGCTTCTAGTGATTTCAACGATCGGGCACCTCAATCAACTCACAGGCATTACTATTCCAGGACTCAGCAACATCTGGCTGCACTGTGGATTAGCCGCGATCGCTCTGGCAGGGCCGGGACGATCAATGATTATCGACGGCTGGCAAGGCTTACGCCGTAACGCTCCCAACATGGACACGCTCGTAGGTTTGGGCACTGTCACCGCCTTTACTGCCAGTTTGATTGCGCTCCTATTTCCCCAACTCGGCTGGGAGTGCTTCTTTGATGAGCCTGTGATGCTGGTCGGCTTTATTCTCCTCGGTCGCACGCTAGAGCAACGGGCAAGAAGTCGGGCTGCCTCTTCTCTGCAAGCGCTTTTAGCCCTTCAACCTCAAACAGCGCGATTGATTGGCAAAACCGAGCCAAATAGAACCGTTCCAGATCACCTAAACGCTCAATCTTTTACTGAAATCTCGGTCGATCGTATCCGCGTCGGTGAATGGCTGCAAGTCCTTCCGAGCGAGAAGATTCCCGTCGATGGAGAAGTCGTTGCCGGACAGACCACGATCGACGAATCGATGTTGACAGGTGAACCCGTTCCGGTGCAAAAGCAACCCGGCGATCGCGTTTCAGCCGGAACGCTTAATCAGTCTGGCGCGATAGCCATTCGAGCCAATCGCATCGGCAAAGATACTACTCTGGCTCGCATTATCAATCTGGTCGAAGATGCCCAAGCGCGTAAAGCTCCCATTCAGAAGTTAGCGGACACAATCGCGGGTTACTTTACCTACGGCGTGATGACGATCGCCACCCTCACCTTTCTGTTTTGGTATTTCATCGGCACTCACGTTTGGTCAAACGTTTTGATGGCAGGTCAAGCGTTGGGCAGCGAACACGCGATGCACCATCTTGATCCTTCAGCCTTGACCCTTCACCCATCACCTTTATTACTCAGTCTCAAACTCGCGATCGCCGTTCTCGTCATCGCCTGCCCTTGTGCGCTCGGACTTGCAACTCCCACCGCGATTTTAGTCGGGTCGGGCATCGGTGCCGAGCGCGGATTGTTGATTAGAGGAGGCGATGTGCTAGAGCGAGTTCACGCACTGGATACGATCGTCTTTGACAAAACAGGCACTCTCACCACTGGGCAACCGATCGTCACAAATTGCATCTCTTTCAGAGCCTCTGATCACAAAGAATTCAATATGTTGCAACTGGCTGCAACCGTCGAAAGTGGCACCCGTCACCCGCTTGCAGAGGCGATCATCCGTGCCGCCAATCAGCAAGAAATCTCACTGCTCTCAGCTCAAGATTTCTACACAGAGCCAGGTTTGGGAGTTTCTGCAACGGTTTTGCTTAACTCAGAACCTCAGTCAGTTTGGCTCGGAACGCTGACTTGGATGGAGAAACATGGAGTCACGGTAGAGGATGCGCCTCAAAGTCAGGCGCAGACGCTTGCAGAAGCCGGAAAAACAGTGGTGTATGTGGCAGTTTCTAAAACCCTGATAGGTCTAATTGCTGTCACTGACAGGGTGAGATTGGATGCCAAAGAAACCGTGAATGCGCTCCAGAAAATGGGCTTGCGGGTGATGCTGCTGACGGGCGATCGTCACGAGGCAGCCCAAACCGTTGCCAAAACGCTAAACATTCCCCTAGAAAACGTGTTGTCCGAGGTTCGCCCAGAGCAAAAAGCGGCAGTGATTCGCGCTTTGCAAACCGATCAAGGAACCACCCAGAACTCCCTCGTCGCAATGGTTGGAGACGGCATCAACGACGCGCCCGCACTGGCTCAAGCCGATGTGGGAATTGCCCTCAAATCAGGAACCGATGTCGCAGTTGAAACAGCAGGCATTATCTTGATGCGCGATCGCCTCACAGATGTCGTCGAAGCCTTACACCTCAGCCGCGTTACCTTTCGCAAAATTCGTCAAAACTTATTTTGGGCATTTGCCTATAATTTGCTGGGCATTCCGATCGCGGCAGGCATCTTGCTGCCAAAATTTGGAATTTTGCTTAGTCCTGCCGCCGCAGGTGCTTTAATGGCTTTTAGCTCCGTTAGCGTGGTCACAAATTCTCTTCTCTTGCGCCGATCCTTTTCTGCGCCTCGTGCTTGAGAAATGGGCTGCACCTCGCTGCTTTCAAGTCTCAACTTTAATTCCTTCAAGGCTTATAAAGCGCTCTAGGGCTATGTTCTAATGAATTAGAGGTTTTCTCATCACTGGCAAAACCCGCCTAAACTAGTACTAGCACCGGGCCACTCTCAACCCTGTCGGGTCTTTTAGCTAGATAGGTTGCAAGTCCTCGTTTCTAGTCACTCGCCAACCCTCTGACTTTTCATGCCCTCAGAACCGCACCAAAATCATCTCTTAATCATCGAAGACGATAAGGGACGACGAGAATTTGTCCTTGACGCACCGGTTTACTCGATCGGAAGAGATCCAAAATGTGATATTCGCTTGGTGTCTCAGTTTGTGTCTCGTCGCCATGCCACTCTGATCCAGCTACCCAACGAAGATGGCACTTATTATTATCGAATTGTGGATGGCAATCTCAAGGGCAAACCCAGCGCCAACGGCTTGCTGATCAACGGGCGAAAGCTGCAAACCCACGACCTCAAAAATGAGGATGAAGTAGTTTTTGGCCCTCAAGTGCGGGCGATTTATTATCTGTTGAGGCGTGACGCTGTTTTGACGGTGCCGCCCGATGAGTTTGATATCACGCTAATTAGCCCCAATATGGTGGGCGACCCAGAAGACTAAGGATCGTGAATTAATAACTCCGACAACTTTGTAGGTCAGGCATCTTGCCTAACTTAAACAGCCGCGACGGCTGTCCTACATTAACGTGAATTCGATGAAGCTTTTCGCTGCGGTTGCAAATCCGGGCTGCCCCCTAAATCCCCCAAAATTGGGGGACTTTGAATCTACATTCTGGGCTTGAAGTCCCCCAGAATTGGGGGATTTAGGGGGCTGGAGCCGCTCAAAACGAAGCAAAAAAACTCGTCGAACTGTCGTTACATTATTTAATCCAGAATCCTAAAGCAGGCTCCAGTCAAATCACACACTCCGTAAATCCGCCTAGCACGATATACTATCACTTGACCCGACCCATTTTGATCAGCCAAAGGTTTCATCTTTTAAACTGCGATGCCTTCCGATCCTTACCAAGACCATTTTTTGATTATCAAAGATGACACCGGAGAGCGGAAAGAGCCTCTCAATGAGTCTCGCTATTCGGTGGGCAGAGATGCCGAGTGTGATATTCGGCTAATCTCTCAGTTTGTCTCTCGCTATCACGCGACGATCGAGCAGCAAGTTAACCCAGACGGCACTTGCTCTTATCACATTAAAGACGGCGACCAAAATGGCAAGCCCAGCGCGAATGGGCTGTTGATTGATGGGCGACGGCTGCGATCGCACGATTTAAGCGATCGCGACGAGGTGATTTTTGGCCCTCAAGTAAAAATCACCTATCACTTACTCAGACGCGATGCCTATGCAACGGTGCCGCCTGATGAGTTTGACATTACATTAATTAACCCTGGCACCGCAGAGCTAGACAGTTTAGACGAATAGCTAAGTTTAGACCTGCGATCGGGCATCAACCTCCAACCGCTTCGATCAATTGCCAGTGCTGGTTGTCAGTCACGGCTTGACTGACCTGGGTAAATATTTGACGGCAGTGATTGTCTACCTGAAGCGGAAGTTCTTCGTTTTTAATCACAAAGTTCATCCGCACTTCTTTATCAGTGGCAGTCGTCTTATCAATCAGCACCTCTACGGTCACGAGTTTCGGGAAGGACACTCGCCCCGGCGTTTCTCGCGCCATGATGTAATCACCAGTGTCGTAGATGATATCTAGACTGCAAGACTTAAGCGTCTCATTCAGCACCCGCTGGAAGTTGTTGAAAGCGATTCCGACGGTGAATAGACAAGTGTAACGAGCCATAGCCAACCCCAAGCGTGCGACGAACGAACCTTTCTATGATACGTTCCCAGAATGCGTTAAAGCGATACTCTGGGTTAGTGTGATCACAAGGTTCAGTTTAGTCTGAAGTGTTTTCATACGGAAGTCCTCAAGACCTTTATAGCGAATTCTTCTAAAGTTGACTTATTTCGTAACGGTTTAAAAGACGACGATGACTCGCGGGTTGTGTCCACTGACAAATATTTGCTCATGAGCGGAAAGTTTATTGTGTTTGAAGGGGTTGAGGGCTGCGGCAAAACAACTCAGCTTCAACGATCGCGCCAATGGCTGCTTAAAAGTGGCTGGTTGCCCACGCTGCAATCAAAACGATTTTTAAAGCAACTGATTGCGACTCGTGAGCCGGGTGGCACTGATCTGGGGGTTGGGGTGCGGCAATTGCTTCTAGATCCCGCTAAAGAACTGATTCACGATCGGGCAGAATTATTGCTCTACGCGGCTGATCGTGCCCAACACGTCGAGAGTTTTTTGCGCCCTCATCTCGCAGAAGGCGCAATGATTTTATGCGATCGCTACACCGATTCGACGATCGCTTATCAGGGATATGGGCGAGGACTCGATTTTGCCCTCATTGATCAACTCAATCAAATGGCAACTAATGGGCTAGAAAGCGATTTAACGCTGTGGCTCGATTTAGATGTCGAACGAGGATTAGCGCGCACCCAAAAACGGGGAGCCAGCGATCGCATTGAGCAAGCAACTTTAGAATTTCATCAGCGTGTGCAGCAAGGATTTGCTCATTTGGCGGAAAAGAATCCTGATCGGATTGTCAGAATTGATGCCGATCGCAGCGAACTGGAGGTTGCTGAACAGATCGAAGCCACGCTCAGTCAGCATTTGACTCGCTGGTATGGAGGAAATTTTCAATAACCAAAAATTATGACATCTTTTAATTCGTTAATCGGACAGTCGCAAGCGGTAGAACTTTTGACTCAAGCGATCGCTCAAAATCGCGTCGCGCCTGCTTATTTATTTGCGGGTTCTCCTGGTGTGGGCAAACGGCTGGCGGCTGAGTCGTTTGTTGAGTGGCTGGTTTCTGACTCGCGCCATCGGGTGGCACAGCGCAATCATCCTGATGTGCTTTGGGTTGAGCCAACTTATTTACATCAAGGCAAGCGGCTTTCACCCGTCGAAGCCGAAGCAGCAGGCGTGAAGAAAAAAACTCCACCTCAAGTTCGTCTCGAACAGGTGCGGGAGATTTCGCGGTTTTTGAGCCGTCCACCTTTGGAGGCAGATCGCTCGATCGTGATCATCGACCAAGCCGAAACGATGGCAGAACCCGCCGCGAATGCACTTTTGAAAACCTTAGAAGAACCGGGACGGGCCACGCTGATTTTGTTAGCGCCCAGCGCTGATTCGCTGCTGCCGACTCTGGTATCTCGCTGTCAAAAAATTCCGTTTTATCGGTTGAATTCAGACGCGATCGCTCAGGTTTTGAAAACTGCTGGATTTAGCGAGATTTTGGCTCATCCCCAGGTTTTGGCGTTGGCGCAGGGCAGTCCGGGAGAAGCGATCGCCCATTGGCAAAAGTTTCAGACGGTTCCGCCTGAGTTGCTGCAAGCGGTGACAAACTTGCCAAAGTCACTGCGAGAAACCCTTGCGATCGCTCGTCAAATCGCCAAAACGCTAGACAGCGAAGCCCAACTTTGGCTCGTTGATTATCTGCAACAGACTTATTGGCACCAGGCTAAACTAAGCGGACAGTCTGCTCTGCCTGTGCAACTGCTCGAAAAAGCGAGAGACTATTTGCTTGCTTATGTGCAATCGCAGTTGGTCTGGGAAGTGACGCTGACGGGAATGATGCACTTTTAGTTAGACCGAGGTTGAGTCTAGTTTGCCCAGCAAAAATGCTAAGGAACGAGAATTAAATAAATCCTAATTTTAGAGACATCAACGCTCAGGTTCAGCGCTTTTTGCTGCGTTGCTTGTCCGCCCAGAAATTAGTTTCCGGGCGAGTGAGGCAATGAACAAAGCTTGTCAAAAGTCACAGGTTATTTAATCCAGAATTCTAAGGTTTTAAGTGATCAAGTCCGATCGCATCTTGCAACGAGTGGAGTTCGTGCTCGTCTAATTTCTGCAACAATCCTTCTAAGACTCGGCGCACCATGCCAGGGCCTTCATAAAACCAACCTGTGTAAACCTGAATCAAACTTGCCCCCGCCGTGATCTTTTCCCACGCGTCTTCTGCGGTGAAAATTCCACCGACACCGACGATCGGAAGCCTGCCCTGAGTTTGTTGATAAATAAATCGAATCACCTCAGTAGAACGCTGCCGCAACGGTGCCCCACTAATGCCGCCCGCCTCCTCAGCGACAGAATTTCCGGTGGCTTGAATCGTCTCAGTCTTTAGTCCATCTCGACGAATGGTGGTGTTGGTAGCAATAATGCCCGCTAAATTATATTGCTGTGCCAAACTGAGCACGTCAGCGATCGCTTCCCACTCTAGATCGGGGGCAATCTTGATCAATAAAGGCTTTTGCGCCTGATTTTCCGCCTGCAAAGCTGACAAAATGGGTTCGAGTTGGTCGGTAGACTGGAGCGATCGTAACCCCGGTGTGTTAGGCGAACTCACATTCACCACAAAATAATCTCCCCACTTTTTCAGCAATTTGAAGCTTTCTAAATAATCGACTGCGGCTGCTTCAAGCGGCGTAACTTTAGATTTGCCAAGATTCACCCCTAACGGAATTTTTGCATCGTGCAATCCCTGAAGTCGCTGGGCTAAAGCGGCGGCTCCTTGATTATTAAAGCCCATGCGATTGAGCGCCGCTCGATCGACAGGCAGCCGAAACAGCCGCGGACGAGGATTGCCCGGTTGAGCATGAAACGTCACCGTGCCAAGCTCTGCAAACCCAAACCCAAAGCCCGACCAGAGATTTGCTGCGATGCCATCTTTGTCGAACCCAGCCGCCAACCCGATCGGGTTAGAAAAATCCTGTCCCCACAGCGTTTGCTTCAGTCGATCGTCTCTCAGACAATAAGACTGGTTTAGCCGAGACAACACCCACTGTTTGGCAATTAGAGGTGCCCTGACATCAAGCCAGTTGAGCGATCGTAAAGTTTGTTGGTGAAGCCACTCAGGGTCAGCTTTCAAACCAGAAAAGAGAATTGGGCGAATGATTGTTGGATAGATATCTGTCAATGCAAAAGTCTAACGACTACTCTATTTATTGTGACGGGTTAGGGAGTTTTGAGCCGTCATCCCTCTAAGATTTGTTGGCTACTAGTAAACACAAACCTTTGACGATCGTGAAAAAAGGCTATTCTGAGGGCACTCTTAGGGTCTGCACTGTGGTAGTCTAGCTGATCAATTTTTAGGGGCATCCACGGTCGATTTCTTGCTTAAATTCGCTTATTGTTTGTATCCCCGCCGTGCATATCATGGGTCAGTCGAAAGAGCCAAATGCCTGTGAACAGCAACTCGTTAACTTGGGTCGTGTGCTGCAAGTTTTGCGTGAGGGAACCGACATTGACGGCTTGGTCGAGGCTGCACTGACTTATCTTAAAAGCAGCTTTGACTACGAGTTAGTTTGGGTTGGGTTTTACGATCGTATCGATCATCGACTGTTTGGCAAAGGCGGCAAACTGCTCGAAGGTGAATCTGCCTTTCTAAAACAACGGTTTTCGCTCTCTTCGGGCGATTTGCTAGAGCAAGTGGTGATTCAGCAGCGCCCGGTGACGATCGCCGATTTGCGACAAGAAGTGCGCGCAGGTGAATGGCGCAAACTCGCTCGAAAGTATGCCATTCAGGGCACGATGATGTTTCCGATTTGCTATAAAGATCGCTGCTTTGGCGTGGCAATCTTAGGGTCGCGGCTGTGGGGAAACTTTCCGGGAACCGATGAAAAAGCCCAAATGTCAATCGTTTTAGGAAGTCTAGCAGCAGTCTTAGAAACGGTTGAAACCGAATGGCAGCGACAACAGATCAAGCGTCCAGAAAAGCCGTTGCTCAGTTTGCTGGGTCAGTTGCGATCGCTGCCTAATCTCGGTCAACGTTTGGAAGCGATCGTTGAAGAAAGCCACCGATTCATCGCGCCATCGCGTACTAGCGTTTACTGGTTTGAGCGGCAACAGCGCTATTTTTGGCGACGAGTCACCAACGCTAAACCCTCCTCTAGAGCATTAGCAGAAAACCAACCGCCTTCGGGGATCACGGTGCAAGAGATGAGCAGCTTTTATCAAGCGCTAGCCTCTGATCAGGTGGTGTCGATCGGCGAGGCGCTGAGTTCGTTTAAAGCAGAGACGACGAGCCGACTGATGCAGCATATTAATGCTCGATCGCTGATGGCGGCTCCCATTCTCTATCAAAACCAGTTGATGGGGTTTCTAGCCGCAGAAGGCAACGAAGCCAGAATTTGGCAAGAAGAAGAGAAAAACTACCTGCGGGCGGCTGCCCAACTGATTGCCCTGGTTGCCCCCCTCGAAGACATGGAAGCCACGGTTGAGCAAACCAAGCTCGATCAAGTGTTAACGGCCGAAATTGCTCATGCAATTTACAGTGCCAACGATTGGAAGGTGACGCTCAAAAACACCGCCGCGCTCTTGGGCAAACGTCTTAAGACCGATCGCTTTGTGGTTTTGGCATACGACCCAGAGGTCGATCACTTTGAAGTTTGCTATCAAAGCCATCCCCACAATCGCCGTCCGCTATCTAGTCCGCTCAAACGGCTCGCCCCACTCGATTGGCAGATGCTAGAACGCAATCTGGCAACCATTCCGATCGAGACCTTAGACGAAGATCTGCGATTAGAAGCCTGGCGCGATCTGCTGCTAGAGTTGGGCGTGCGATCGCTGATGGTTTGCAACACTGCCGCAGGGCAGTCGCTCGAAGGAGTGGTCTTGGTCTGTCACGAGGCTCCTCGCGCTTGGAGTCACCCAGAGTGTGAGCTGACTCAGGTGGTTGCCCAGCAGATCGGCTTGATTTTGCGCCAATGGCAGCTACAAAAGCAAAATGACCAGCAGCAAAAGATTTACCAAACCATTCAATGGGGGTTAACGACGATTCAACAAACCCAGCAGTTGGAATTGCTAGAGCGATCGGCGCTGGAATATATCACGCAGATTCTCCAAGCTCCGATGGCGGCTTTGATTTCGTGGTTTCCCGGTCGTCGCACAGGGCGCTTAGTGCAACTTAGCAACGTCGAAAAGCACTTTAGCTTTCATCCCGTCCTCAAAGTTTCGATTTATACCGATACGCTAGTCAATCGAGCTTTACAGCACGAAGGCTTATTACCCTTGTCGATCGACGATATCCCCGCCGAGACGCGACACTGGCTCAACGCTCCTGGCATCGGTCAGCTTTTGGTAATGGCGCTAAGAACGGCTTCAGAGCACGAGCCGACTGCTATTTTGATCATTGCGGATCATCTCGATCGCCGCTGGGTCGATCGCCATTTCAACGCTTTAGGAACGTTGGTCAGGCAGCTTGCCTGGTCACGTCGATATCTGATGCTGTCAGACAGTCTCAAAGTTCAGCGAGAACGGCTAGAGCGTCTTAGCTGGTATAAGCAGCGCCGCCTCGAAGATCTCTATCGATCGGTGAAAACCGGAGTCAAACGATTAGGAGAGGTTCCGACTCCGCCCAAAGATCCGCTTGTGGCGACTCGCCAGCAGCAAATTTTGCGTCAGTTGAGTGATGCGATCAGCCCGATGCAGCAAGTCATCCGCGATGAACAGTGGCAGTTGCAGGCTAGGACAGAAACCGTTCCGCTAGTCAGCTTACTGAGACGGGCCCTCGATCGCGTCGATACCCTGATCAAACAGCGTCAGATCTGGTCACAAGTCCACAACGAAAATAACCCGATGATCACGGGCGATATTGTCAAAATTGAGCTAGTGCTATATGAGCTGCTGCTGACTGCCTGTCACCGATCGCAACCCGGAGGGCGCATTGATCTCTGGTGTCGCCAACTTGACCCCAGTTGGATTGAGCTATCGATTACCGATGACGGCACGATCGAGCCGCGTCTGCTCGAAGACTTAGAGGCAGGGAGGGCGCTTGATCTACTGGCTCCTTCAGCGTTAGATAAACCGCCAGGGTTGCATCTCGCCATCTGTCAATCTTTGATGAGGCAGATGGGTGCAGAATTTAATCTCTATCGGTTAGAAGACGGCCGGATTATGAGTCGGCTGGTCTTGCCGATGGTAAGCGGACAGTTTCTCAAATAAAGTCTCCACAATCGAAGACTCCAGATACAATAAGGGGCGTTCTGGGTCGCGTTTATTCTAAAACTATATTTGGGATTGCGTGACCGATCGGAGCGGGTGTAAAACTACGTGAATTCGACGACTTCGTTACCAGTCCATCGCGCCCCCTAAATCCCCCATTCTGGGGGACTTCAAGCCAAAACAAAGTCCCCCAGAATGGGGGATTTAGGGGGCAGAAGCCGCTCTTGACGAAGCGAAAAAACTCGTCGAACTGACGTTAAAACCAGGTTTTGCCAAACCTGGGTGTGAGTGTGTTGCTATCGGAGTGCTGCTAAAGTCTATGTCTGCCGCGCTAAAACCTTCGGTTCCTTCTAAGCGCAATCGATCGCGATTGCCGTCTGCAAATTCTGCTAGCGCCCAACGTCAGCCCGTGCCGCTGCGATCGGTCAACTCGACGGCAGTGAGAAGACTGCCTTCACCCGATGCTCCACCTCGCTGGCTGCGATCGCTGATCAGAGTGCAGCAAGCCTCGCTGATTGCCACATTCACCTTGGCAGGAGCGGTGCTGCTCGTCTATGGCTGGACGGTTTATGCCCAACAGCTTTGGGGAAAGGAATATCAAAAATTAGAGCAGTTGCGGCGCAGTGAGCGACAGATGACGACCAACGGCGAGATCTTGAAAAATAAGATTGCCGATCAAGCAGGTCGTCCGGGTACGACTTTGGTGCCCCAAACGCCTGATAGCTTGATTTTTCTCAAGCCTGCCCCGGCTCGAAATCCTCCTCCTGCCGCGAGTCCGGCTCCGCAAGCGTCTCCGATCGCCCCACTCGGCTATTAATAATAATGGGCAGCCCCTCCCACCCGTCTCGCTCTAAACGTCGTCGCTTGGCGGCTGTCGTCAAGTCGCTGCGGCAAATGCCCATTCCGCAGGCTAAATCTACCTATCGCCGTCTGTTAATCGTTTGGGCGATTTTGGTGGGAGGAGCGTTTTTACTGATGCTTAATCTGGTGAGATTGCAAGTCGTGCAAGCGCCCGATTTGCTCAAACAGGCACGATCGCAACAGACCTCTTATCTGCGTCCGTTTATTCCGCGTCGCCCGATCGTCGATCACAATGGCAATATGCTGGCGATCGACCATCCGGTCTACACGCTTTATGCTCACCCCAACGCTTTTAAGCTGCCAAAGCCAACCGTTGCCGAAAAGTTAGCCCCGATTCTCGGTCGCTCGGTCGCTGACCTGACTCGCAAGTTTGACTCGGCGGAGAGTGGCATTCGCTTGGAATATTCGCTGGCAGAAAACGCCGCTGAGCGCATTCGCGATCTGCAACTCGACGGTTTGGATTTAAATCAACAGCAGCAACGACTTTATCCTCAGCAAAACCTAACGGCAGATGTGGTCGGATATGTGGATGTCGATCAAGTGGGGCAAGCGGGCGTGGAATATAGCCATAAAAACCTGCTGGAACGATCGGTTAAAGCGGTGCGTCTCAGTCGAACTGGGATGGGCACCGTCATGCCTGATCAGGTTCCGGGCGGCTTTTTACACCTTGATGATTTGCATTTGCAGTTGACGATCGATAGTCGAGTTCAGCGATCGGCTCAGTCTGCGCTTCAGCAACAGGTCAAAAAATTCGCGGCAAAACGGGGCGTTGTCTTGGTAATGGATGTTCAAGACGGCTCTCTGCGGGCATTAGTCGGCGATCCTTCTTATGACCCTAATGAATATTACAAGGCGAAAGTTGAGCGGTTTAAAAACTGGGCGTTGACTGATTTGTATGAGCCGGGTTCAACTTTTAAGCCGCTGAATGTGGCGATCGCGTTAGAGGCAGGCGCGATTAAGCCCGATCAAGTGTTTAACGATGAAGGCGAAATTTATATCGACAGTTGGCCGATTCAAAACTTTGATTATTCTTACGCTGGCGCTAGAGGCCCAGTCAGCGTTTCAGAGATTTTGCAGAAGTCTAGCAACGTGGGCATGGTGCATATCGTGCAGCAGATGAAGCCCGATGTTTATTACCGTTGGCTGCAACGCATTGGGCTAGGGCAAAACACAGGCTCTGATCTGCCGTTTGAGATCGGAGGTCAGCTAAAAGATCACAATTCGTTTGTGCAGTCTCCGGTTGATGTTGCCACCAGCGCCTTTGGGCAAGGCTTTTCGCTGACGGCGATTCAGCTTTTGCAAATGCACGGAATTCTTGCTAGTGGCGGTAAGTTATTGATTCCTCATGTGGTTCAGGGGCTTTATGACAGCAACGGACAACCTTATTGGCAACCTTACCAATCGTCGCCTAAACAAATTTTCTCGCCTAACACGGCTCAGACGGTTTTAGGGATGATGGAATTGGTCGTTTCTAAGGGAACGGGGAAAGGCGCTCAAATTCCGGGCTACCGCATTGGTGGAAAAACTGGAACGGCGCAAAAAGCAAGTTCGGGCGGTGGCTATCAAGCAACTGCCAAGATTACGAGCTTTGTGGGAATTTTTCCGATCGAGTCCCCTCGCTATGTAGTGGTGGCTGTGATTGACGAACCGAAAGGTGAAGATGCTTTTGGCTCGACGGTGGCGGCTCCGATCGTCAAATCGGTGATTGAAACATTGATTACGATCGACAAAATTCCTCCCAGCCAACCCGTCACGATGCCGACTCCGACTCCCAGCCCCTAGAAGCGTAAGATTTCTTGATCGAACCCTTCTGCGATCGGCTCTGTCTCCCAAACTAATCCTTCTCCTGCTTCAAGGGCAACCTCGATCGCGATCACTTCGACAGCGGTTTGGGCGATCGCTTCGTTGCCTTCAAACGGCTGCAAATCTTCGGTCAATAGCCGTAATTTAAAGCCACCTGGCACCAAGCCACCCGGAGCCGTATTGCCAAGCTCAAATCGCCAGATATTTTCGGGGTGCGGAATGACTCGCAGCTCGTAGATTTGACCCGCGATCGCTAATCGCCGCGACAAAGCTGGGGTGGGTGTTGACGTTTCTGACCCGCGTGCGCCTGCAAGAGCGGGTTGAAGCTCGATTTGCTCCCAGCCAATCTGTTGAGCCAGGGCAGAAACACCCGTCCGCAGCCATTGCAACACAGAGGTTTGGGCAGGAAAACCCTGACGACGTTGAGATAGCTGTTGCCGCCAGCCGCCGTGTTCTAAGAGTGCGCCCCAGAGTTGAAAGGGAACGGCTAACCGAGGCACGATCGCAGGATTTGCAAGCCGATCGAGCAAATTATTTGCCTGTTCTAGAGATAACGCAGGTAACGGAGCAACTTCGGCGCGAGTCGGTTCTGATAACTCTAATTCACGCGAGAGCCATAGGATATTGAGATCTGAAATCAAATCATCTTCGCTGAGGGAATAGGTACGATCGTCGGCATCAAAATGTCCTCGTGTCTTGAGCGTGTGATGAGTGGTGTAGCCCCAAACCTTGACCCAGCCTTCATCGGGTTCGACCTGAACTGCCAGATAATAGTCGGCTGCCCAACTCGGCAAATCGACCCACTCTTGAGGAATGCGAAGCTCGTCATGGTCGATCGCTTCGGTTGGTATCACGACCAATCGCAGCCCGTTGAGGGTGAATGCTGTTCCGTTCACCAGTGACCAAATGCTGGAAAGTGCTGCCGCGTTTGTCCAGATTTTTGTTTGGGGTGATTCTTGACGCA
Organism: Phormidesmis priestleyi ULC007; assembly: GCF_003003695.1. NCBI lineage: Bacteria > Bacillati > Cyanobacteriota > Cyanophyceae > Leptolyngbyales > Leptolyngbyaceae > Phormidesmis > Phormidesmis priestleyi. Next base: position 43,845 of record NZ_PVWG01000022.1, on the reverse strand, counting down.
GCCAGGGCAGCAGAGCGTTGACAGAAAGTTGATTGAGATAGGCGTTCCAGCGATCGTGTGGAATCACAAAGGGCTGAGTTTGCCGCCAAATCTGCTGCTGGTCAGCTTCAGGAAGGTTGAGTAAAAGGTCAGACATAATTTAAGACGACTCCGAGCGCGAGAAATTTTTGATTTAAGGTGAGTTCGACCGAAGTGGTTCACTCCGATTATGAATTCGGGAAGCCCCCTAAATCCCCCAAAATGGGGGACTTTGAACCGGAAACTTTGGCTTGAAGTCCCCCATTTTGGGGGATTTAGGGGGCAGAAGCCGCTGAGAGCGAAGCGAAAAAACTCGTCGAACTCACGTTGATTTAAGTAGCTATACTGATGAACTCGGTTTGTAGTGTTGTTGAAGCCACTCTTCCATCACCAGACTCATAGATTGAAGTAGGGCTGAAGTCAGAGAGATATGCAGCGTTTCTTGACTCCAGAGCGCTAGTTTTTTAAGAAGCTGTTCTCTGGCTTTGGTGAGACGGCGAGAAACGGTGTATTGCTTGATATCTAGCCGTTCTGCCATCTGTTGTTGAGTGCAATTTTCTCGATAATAAAGGTGCAAGATTGCCTGAAGTTCGGGGTCAAGCTGCCCGATCGCCGCTTCTAAAATCTGATTTAGCTGCGATCGCTGATCCTGTCGAGTCTGATCCTCTTCATCAGCAATCAGATCAGCCAGCAGCGATTCTCTAGAACTTTCGGGCACATCGTCTAGCAGTTCGCCAGTGTCTTGACCTGCTTTAGGTGTGTTGATCGAGACAAGGTTGGGATTTAAGTACGATCGTGCTGCTTGAGCGCAGACATTCAGCCATTTTTCGAGGGTTTCAGGTTGGGCTGCGGGGGCAGAAGGCACTTGACGACGATCGGCGTTGTAGCGTTGCTCGATCACTGCCCAAGTTGCCTCATCGGGGCGAGGAAGTTTGCGCGTTGCAGTTTCTTGGGTGGGAACGTAGAGCGATTTAAAGCAATTCCAGGCGAGGATGTAGGTTGCGATCGTTTCCGCAGACAGTCCAGCATTTTGCAAAGACTCGATTAAGCGTTTTTGGCTGACTTTTCGGAGCAATGCCCAGTTTGTGCAGATATCAACTTCTTGGCGTTGACGCAGCGTATCTCGAATCGTGCTGGCAAAAATAGCGCTGGCATAATTTTGGAGACTGAATCCCTGCTGTGGATTGAATCCGCTTAAGATTTTTTGAACTTTGGAGATCGCCACCTGAAAGCAGTCGGGCAGCGTGTATTGCGTCAACGCAAAATTCGTCATCGTCTTCTGGGCTGACCAATAGCAGGTTTCTTGCAAATAGGCGATTAAGTGAGCAAAAGAGTTTGGGTCGTTTCCCTCGTCTTCTTGCCAGACTTTGTACCAATAAAGCGCCCAAAAATTGCCAGAGGTTTCAGAGTTATCGGACTGCTGTAAACATTGCTGCATACTGCGTCGGAGTCGAGCATCGATCGCCCAAACTGACACGCGATCGCCCTCAAATTGGAGGAACGTTGAGAAGATTTCTAAAAGGCTTTGACGAGAACGCATGGGATAAAGGTTGAAATTTTTTAAACAAGTGCATAAAGCGTCAGGGGTTGCCCTAGCAGTCAGTATTAACCCAAAGAAGGCGTTTCTATGAAATCTACATCGAAATCTACACCGACAAAATTTATTCTTTTAGCCGGGTCGATCGCCTCAATGCTGGTTTCGACCTCTGTTAGGGCACAAGACTTTGGCTTACCTCCAATACTTCTTCAACAAAGTGAATCATTTCGCAATTCGGACAGTCAAATTGTGATTCGCATTCGCAATTTTGCCGATCGAGATGCCGCCTGTGGAAGTGGGTTTAATGGCTCACGGTTGGGAATCTCGGATGGCTTTGATTTTCCGCATCCTGGGGGGCAGAGTGGGTACGAGTTTCCGCGATCGAGCCGTAACAATTTCGACTTTCCGCGTCCGGGTGGCTCATCGCTGAACTCTTTTCAGTTGCCCAACGGCTCGAAAAATCCTGACATTGTTGGCTGCATCGATACCCAACGGAATATTGTGTTTATTAACATTATTCGCCCTCAAGCTAAAGAGCAAAGTCAACCTACGCAGACCACTCCACCCGTCCGAGAGCAACCGCCTAGCCCATTAATTCCTCAGACACGATCGACTCCTCCGATCGATCAAACTCCGGTTTATAACCAAAATAATCCGGCAGGGTTCTATCCTGTGATTAGATAACTGCACAGCTTTTGAATCTGTTATGCAAATCACACAATTTCTCCACGCGGCGATTCTCGTTTCTGATTTAGAAAAAGCCGAACACTTCTACGGCACAATTTTAGGACTGGTAAAGCTTGATCGTGTCCTCAAATTTCCCGGAGCCTGGTATGAAGCGAATGGCGTTCAAATTCACTTAATCACCGATCTATCTGCCCGATCGGAGTTGCAAAACGTCGAGAAATGGGGACGCAATCGTCATCTAGCATTTTTGGTTGCGGATGTGAACGCGGCTAAAGATCAGCTTCTCAAATATGGATGTGAGTTTCAGATGAGTGCATCGGGACGATCGGCGCTTTTTGTACAAGATCCTGATGGCACCGTAATCGAGTTAGGATCGTGAGATCAAACGAACCAGAGAATGCAGCAATCAAACGACCAGATACATGAAAATTATTGCTTATCTCTACAGCGATCCGTTGCTAGAACCAACGCCCGATCGCGCTTTATGGGGATGGGAAGTTGATCAAGTTTATCAAGATATTGCCACCGAGAAAGCAACCCGTCCGCAGTTACAGCAACTCTTGATGGATTGTCAAACAGAACCCGCCGATTATTTGCTAGTGCGGCGATTGGAAGAGTTGGGCGACTCAGTGCCAGAAGTCAGCGATCGCCTCGCAGCGCTAGAGACGATCGGCGTTCGTTTAGTCACGATCGAGCAGGCTTCGTCTTCAGAGGGTGCGATCGTCGCTGATTCTGATTTGCGGGCTGACTTACTCAACTTGCTACAAGTAGTGCAGACTAATCAACGCAGTCGGCGCATTCGTCAAGGGCATGCCCGCAATCGGGTCAAAGCAATGCCACCACCCGGCAAAGCTCCCTACGGTTATCGACGCAGCAAAAACCGCTATGTGGTCGATCGGGCAACTGCCCCCGTGGTGAAAGAATTCTTTGAGCAATTTCTGCTATATGGCTCTTTGCGAGGTGCAGTGCGGCATCTAGAGAAAAAATATGGCAAGAAGATTTCGGTTTCTACGGGGCAGCGCTGGCTCACTAATTCTGTTTATCGAGGCGATTTAGAATATCAAACCGGGGATGTGATCGCCGATGCTCATGCCGGGATTCTCTCTCGTGACGAAGCGGCTCAAATCGATCGCTTACTGCGGCGAAATCGTCGTCTGCCGTCTCGAACGGCTAGTGCCCCGCGATCGCTAGCGGGATTGGTGATCTGTGAAACCTGTCAGTCGCCGATGACCGTAACTCGTGTGGCATCTCGATCGACCCGCAAAGACACCAAAGAATATTTGTATTTGCGTCCCACTCGCTGCCCCAACAAACCCGCGTGTAAAGCGATCGCCTATGAGCAAATTTTGCAGACCACGATCGGGCGCATTTGTGATGATTTGCCTCGTGCCGTTGCAGAAGTCAATATGCCCGACATCAACCTGGTTAAGCAGGGAATTGGGAGCGCGATCGCTGCCAAGCAAACGATTTTGGCCCAGCTTCCTGGCTTGACTGAAAGTGGCATTCTCGACTCTGAAAGCGCAGAACTTCGCGCCTATAATCTCCGCACCGAGATTGCTCAACTACAAGGCAAACTCGCCCAATTGCCGCCTGTTAATTTAACGGCGATCGCTCAGGCGGTGTCCATTCCTCAATTTTGGCTCGATTTGTCTGAACCCGAACGCCGCTTTTACTTCCGCGAATTTATTCGGCAAATCGAACTCATTCGCGACAACACGAACTGGACACTCAAACTCGTCTTTATTTTCTAAAAATTGTGTTGAGATCTGTAGCAGATCAGCCACTGTCCATTCGGCTTTAGGTACTTTGGAGGAAAATACTAATGTGATATCACCTTCAACCCTACGCCAGGAGAATCGCTTTGCCCCGATTTCGCAAATCTGCTTCGCGATCGCCCAACCAGGCTCAACCCCCGCTAGAGTTTATCGCGCCAGATATTAACCTCAATGTAGTTAAGCTGGTGAAACTCGCGCTGCCGCTTTGGATGCGTCTCAAAACGCCTCTGACCCGCGTTGAAGCTAAGAATGTCGAGCAACTAATCGATCTCTATCAGCAATTTCAATCAGGCAAGGTGCGATTACTGTTCGCATTTCGTCATCCTAGCGTTCAAGATCCGATTTGCATGGGCTATTTGCTCCATTATTTGATGCCCAAACTGGCAAAACAACAAGGCATTCGGCTCAAGCCTCCCACCCACGCACATTTTATGTACGATCGCGGCATTCCGCTGTGGGCAGGGTCGCTGGCAGGTTGGCTTTATTCCAAACTGGGGGGCACTCCCATCCATCGCGGCAAACTCGATCGCGTCGGCTTGCGATCGGCTCGTGACCTATTCGCCAATGGTGCATTTCCGCTCTTGGCGGCTCCCGAAGGCGCAACCAACGGACACAACGAAACCATTAGCCCCTTAGAGCCAGGAATCGCACAAATCGGCTTTTGGTGTGTCGAAGATTTGATTAAAGCAGGACGATCGGAAAAAGTCTTAATTGTGCCGATCGGCATTCAATATCGCTACATCACACCTCCCTGGAAAGCCCTTGAGAAACTGCTAAGTGACCTAGAAGCTGATAGCGGAATCTTGAGAGAAGCCAACGATGAAAAAGAAGGACATCTTTATCGGCGTTTATATCAGTTAGCAGAGCATTTATTAACGGTGATGGAAGAGTTTTATACGCGCTTTTATCACCAAACCTTGCCGACCACCGCCGCTCAATCATCTGAGATTGAAGGCGTTTCTCCTGGCTCAAACGCAGAGTTTGCCGTCCGGTTAGAGGCGTTGCTGAATGTGGCGCTGCAAGTAGCAGAACAATATTTCAACATTCAGCCGAAAGGAAGCGTCATCGATCGCTGCCGCAAACTTGAACAAGCCGGGTGGGATTATGTCTTTCGCGACGACTTGCATCTAGAAACCCTATCACCGCTCGAACGCGGACTCGCCGATCGCATCGCCGAAGAAGCCAGTCTCCGCATCTGGCACATGCGCTTAGTCGAGAGCTTTGTCGCCGTCACTGGCAAATACGTCCTAGAAAAACCCACCGCCGAACGCTTTGCCGAAACGACCCTGCTGATGTGGGATGTGATCACCAAAATCAAAGGCGGCAATGCTTTCAAGCGTCCGATGTTAGGTCAGCAGTGTGGGCTGGTGACGATCGGACAACCGATCTCAGTCTCCGATCGTTGGGACACTTATCACAGCAATCGCCGCGCTGGTAAACAAGCCGTTTCTGATCTGACTCAAGACCTGCAAACTGCATTGGAGAGCTTGATTATATAGCCCTGGTCAGCATTAAGAACTATTTGGGAGAGCTACCTAAATCCCTCAAGATTGGGGCAGTTTAATCCGCGTTCCTAAGGAAACTGTCGAGTGAAATAAGCATAAGTGTTGGGGCGCAGTTCCCGAAAGGTGGCTGGATCGGTGACGAAGAGTGAGTAGGCTTCAGCAAAGTTTTCTTCCCAGCTTGTAGCGCCATAAGGGGTAATGCTGGTTGGCATCGATCGACCTCCCGCTTGTGCCCGATCTCTCTCAACCGCCTGACGATAGGCAGTGGCTTGCGCCCCGGCAACGATCGCAAAATTGCCGCTGGCATCTAGCTGATAAACCAATCCAGAGAGCGATCGAGCGCCCAAAAGCTGCTGGGCATTCCCCGAACTAGAGTAGCGGCTCCATGCCCGATTCAGAATGGCGTAGTCGAGTGCATGTCCAATCTCATGAAGGATGATGCGGGTAGAGTCAGGTGAGGTGCCAAAGCGGGAGAGAGAAGTGTTGAAAGCATTTGTGCGAATGGTAATCGTATTCGTGTTCGAGTCATAGTTTCCTGCTTCTGAACTGCCAGCCACCGTAGCCGCCCGATGGAATTCAACGTTTTCAATTTGCTGTAACGCCGAGCCAGATAACAAACCCAAAGCTTGATGCAGAAGCGTAAACTCTGTTTGCGACCAGCCAGAGCCTAACCGAAAATTGCGCCCACCGACTTGAAACGTGGTTCCTGCTGGCACGGGTTGCGGTGTAGGCGCTGCGGGAACAGTGGCAACGTTTTCGATCAGCAGATGTTCAACCGAGCTAGCGCCTGTGCCGACATCGTAGTAGCTAAATCGGTAGATGGCACGATCGCCCCCAAACGCAGTCAAATCCAGTTCCAGCGCTACGGTCGTATTGAGCGGCAGAATGATCGGAGACGTTTGACCCATCAACCAACCGCCCACGCTCCTTAGCCCCCGATGTAGGTCATAGCCCGTAACGCTTCCTGCCATCGGGATATTCGCTGAAAAGCTGACGGTAGCGCTGACGAGATAGGCGGCGGTTGCTCCACCTGCCAGCGCCGGATTTGTCGCAAACAGGCTAGTAAGCTGACTGGTCAAGACTGAAGGAACTGGGAGCGTGTTGGATTGCATCTCCCGCCGATCGACTGCTGGAATTGCTCCCAAACTGGTTGCTGGAGTTGTTGGCTTGCGCTGAACAGTTGTCTTGCCCTGAGTGCCCCCTGCCTGCTGCACCACATGAGTCAGTTCATGGGCGAGGAGTTGCCGACCGCTGACACTCTCTGGACTATATTCGCCCTGACGAAAAAAAACATTGGTTCCGGTTGTAAAGGCACGGGCATTTAGCGCTTGACTCAATCGATCGGCGGTCAAATCAGTGTGAACTCGTACTCCGCTGAAATTTACACCGAACGCGGATTCCATTTGAGTTCGCACAGGGTTTTGTAGCGGATATCCGTTGCCGCGAGACTGCTCGATCGCCGACTCAACACCCGGAGCAACTTCTGTTGCCGATGGAGCCGATCTCGATAACGCTAATACTCGCTGTACATAGTTGTTACCGTACTGCTGCTGTAATTGAAGGAGATGATTTTGCGCCACAGTTGACTGCATCGCCCCGTGAGCGGTAGCAGATAGGGCACGATCGACCCGACGCAGCGACAAGGAACTCTGAATCGGGGTTGCTTTTGCCGGGCGCAATCCGCTTTTTGAGGAGCGAGACTGGATTTTTGTCCTTTGTTCGCGCATCGCTCCCTCACTTTTGTCCAATTTTGAGTATGGTTTCCGTCACCAAACCGACTTCTGTTGGTGGGAACGGTTCAACTGCTAGCGTTACTACACAGCTAATTCCGGCTTTTAAGCGTCCGTCGAGTGCGCCCCAAAAATCCCAGACGTTGGGAGTGCGATCGGGTTGAGCGATCCAACTGCGGAGCGGCAGCGATTGGTTGACCATCTCGCCTTGCAGCACTTCTGGCGGTAGATTGGGGTAGCGCAGCAGCGTTTTTAGGAGACTGCCCAATAGTCGATGCTCGTCGGCGATGTCTTTAGTCCAAATAGTGATCAGGTAGGTGAAGTCAACGCGAGTCGGCGCAGGAGTTTCGGTGCCGATCGCGCCATTGCGAACGAGGGAAGACTCATTGCTTCGCAGCCCCAGATTTTCGCGAATGTCGTATAGAAAGAGATTGACCGTCGGCTTGGTCAGCTTGGTTTCCCAGTCGCTATTGGGCATTTCAAACTTGATGTCGATCGCTGCGTCGTCGATCGGCACTTTTTGCCGGAGCAATTCTCTCAGCGTGTCATCCAAGTGATGAATCATCGGCAACCTCCGGCAGTGACAGTTCGTCGGGCGTTAAGTTGTGCGGCCAGTTGGGATCGGCGAGTTTGGGATTGATCACGCCGTTGTCAAAATCGAGCCAGATGCGATCGTCATTTCGGCAGTCATAGGCGCGGCAAGGAATAGGACGCTGAGTATGAACACAACAGCCTAAACTCGTGCGATCGACCTGATGACAATAGCCATCTGCGCCTTTAGCAATCACGTAGGGTTTGTTTAGCTCCCATCGAATCACGCCTTCTTCAATGTCTTGTCGCGACAGGGGAAACACCATTTTACAGCAGGCAGCTTTGCACAGGTGGACTCGATTTTCGCAGTCAATTTTTGCAGTCTGGACAAACGTATATTTATCTTGATTGGGTTCTTGCAGGGCAACCCCCGGATCGTGTTGTTGATAACGCTGGAGTAGACGATCGACGAATTCTTGCTTGCGATCGTCGATTTGCTCAACCGTGATCACTCCCGTTTCGACTAGCAGATCAATCAGCGCATACACAAACGCCGCCGACTCTAGTGAACGACCCGCAGTTGCATTCACGCGAGTATGAAGATACGCCAGCCCGCGCGCAATGTCAGAAAATTGCACCAACTGCTGGCTCGAATCAGGTATGTCTGATGGGGATCGATCGTGGCTCATCGGCAAAGAAATGATGGCTACGTGAAACTGGGGCGACTGCTTAGACAAACACTTCTGGAGTTGTCTTTGAGTCTAATTCACGCTGCACACATTTCCACTTTTCCCTAGCTAATTCTTAACGTGTAGCAATCTTATTTCAGTTAAAAGTGGGACAGGCTTCTAGCTACGGGCAAGATGCCCATCCCACAATCTACTAGGACTTACGCATTGACCCGAAAATGCAGATGTGCATTAACGCAATTTCTGGGTTACGGCGTTTCTAAGAAACGGCTTTGAACCTGAGTTTTTGTTCAAAATCACTTGAAAGCCTGTAGGAACTGTAGTTTTAGAGACCAAATATCAAGAGTGCATATTACTGTTTTCTGTCAATGCGTAAGTCCTATCTACTTAGAATTGCTATAGTTGGGCGGCTTGTTTTACAAAAATTCTTCTTCACTTACTAACCGTCCCATCTTCTGCAATTCTCGTTTGGTTGCCTGCAACAGATGCGCCATGTTGATACTCTGCCCAGATTCAGCCGCCAGAAACGCAGCCGCTAGTGCAATGTTCGCAATGTTGCCGCCTGCTAACTTAAATTGTTGAGCAATGGCTTCAAAATCGAATGGCGCGATCGGCGTTTCTGAAGGAAAAACGCCTTTCCAAATGTTCAAGCGATGTTCCACATCGGGGAAGGGAAACTCAATAATAAATCGTAACCGTCGTGTAAACGCCTCATCTAAATTCTGAACCAGATTCGTCGTCAAAATCGTAATGCCTTCATACTCTTCCATTTTCTGCAACAAATAAGCGACTTCGATATTGGCGTAGCGATCGTGCGCGTCTTTAATCTCAGACCGTTTGCCAAAAAGCGAATCAGCTTCATCAAACAACAAAATCGCATTGGCACTTTCGGCAGCCGTGAAAATTTGATTGAGATTTTTCTCGGTTTCGCCAATATATTTACTCACCATTTGCGATAAATCAATTTGATAGAGATCAAGCCGTAGCTCGTTGGCAATAATTTCTGCCGCCATTGTTTTGCCAGTCCCCGGCGGCCCCGAAAATAGCGTGTTTAGCCCTTTACCGAGCGACAGTTTGCGATCGAAACCCCAGTCTCCATAAACAATGTGGCGATAGCGAATGTGGCTACAAATCTCTTTTAATCGCGCCAGTTGATCCGCCGGGAGCACAATATCTTTCCAGGTGTATCGCGGCGTAATTTTGCGCGTTAGCCCCTCCAACTTCTGGCTCGACTGAGCGCGGGCAGCCCTGAAAAGCTCCTCAATCGTCGGCGGCTGAACATCCCAGCCCTCTTGAGATTGCAGTGCTGCTTGCCAACGCGAGTGATGCTGCGCCATTAGTACCGCATCCGCAATTTGTTGGGGCGTTAACCGAAAACGATCGGCAAGTCCATCTAATTCCTGATCGACAATTTCCATGCCCAGCGCCGCAAGATTAGCACTCCAACAAGTTCGCCGTTGAGCAAAGCTGATCTTAGGAAAGCTAACAGGGATGAAGCGGGCTGTACAACCTGACAGCCGCTGAGATTGAGTACCTGCCAAAATCATCGGCAAAGCCTCGTCTGAAAACATCGAGAACGCTTGTTCGATCGCGCTTAATTGGGCGTTGTCCAATCCCTCTCGCTGGTCAAGATACAACACTGCATTTTGAAACCGAGCCTCCCGACCCAGCCGCCGCAACGTTTGCTCAAGATCAGGACTGGCAGCGATCGCCTGATCGACGATCAAAAGCGACGCATCCAGTTCATGGCAGATCGCTTCTGCCGTTTGGCGTTTCTCCAACGCGTCAACCCCTTGAAAATAAAGCTGTAAGGGTTGCACTGTGTGCGCGATCGAGCGCAGCGCCTGCTTGATCGGGGCGTTGAGCGGCAGATCCTCTAGCGAAATGGTGGGCTGAATCAGTTGGCATGGTGCAAGTCGAGAGTCTAAGCCCTGCTGCCCCATCAGAAACCGGATCACCTGCTCGTCCAGCTTGAGAAAATAAGACAGGAGCGGTGGCTGCGCCCGATTTGGGTCTACAATCAGATGCAGTAGCCCGTGTTGCATCAACGGGGCAGCAGGCGCAAATCGATCGCGCTGCTGCATTTTAGTTTCGGTGGTGGCACACAGCAAATTCAGAGCTAAATCGACGCTGGGATGTTTGCGGGTCACATCATCTTGAAGGTAAGAGTAGATCCGCTCATACCCCAAGTCAATCTCAGGCGCTAGCGAAATCAAAACAACGCTGAGGTCAAACTCAGAGAGTCCAAACGTGTGTTTCAACCAGTTGAATGGAGCAAGTTGACTAAGTTGTTCAGCGAGATCGGGTTCTGACTGGTGCGATCGCAGAGTAGGTTCTCCAACCTTCCGCGCTAACAGTCGATCGATCTCTTCTCGATTAATGTAAAGCCCGCGGTAAGGATCAGCCGCCGCTTCTGAACCATACAAAATCTCAGCCCTAGAGATGGCATCGGTCAGCAAGTGATCCAGTTGCTGCAACGCTCTTAGCATGTCCTTAAGTTGCGCTACTTGGACTAGCTTCTGTTTAGCCATCGCTTTACTAGCTACAAAGTCAGCCTAAATATAACGCCTAATGACAACTGCACTTATCGAATCGTAAATCAAAGGGGGATGAGCCGCTAAATTGTAAAGTTTTGCAAATGTAATGCAATTCAAGCTCAATTTTGTTAAATTGGATACAGAAATGAATCGTTCATCTCCTCCAGGAACCAAGTTTTTTGGCTTTTAGAGAGACGGAAGTAGGGACTCTCCCGAAGGAACGCGCCTCCTGTTCACTACACTTTTTCAAGAGGTAAGCGCCATGAAACGGTTTAACCAACCCAATCAACCCAACAAGTCTCAGATCATCGACGTGAGCGACGAAACCGTTGCTTTTATGTTGTCTAACGGTTTCTCCACAGATGGTAGCTGGTACAAGTGGTATAAGAATCGGCATCAGCAACCCAGAGTCACCGAGCAGTAGAGCCGCAGACCTCGGAGGTTTCAACCAAGCATCAAGCATTGTGACCGACAGAGGGGCTTAAACCTCCGAGGTTTTGAAAGGTTCACGGTTTAACTTTTTGAATTTGGCGATCGCACTTCACTCAGCGATCGCCATTTTTGTGAATAAATCTGCAAATAGTGAGTGAAACTGGCTCCTGAGATTCGTTACACTTAGTTACAGTCGTCGATCGCAGTATCTTAAGTCATCATGCCCGACACCATCACAAAGCTGGCCTATCAAACATTTCAGCAAAGCAAAAGTTATTTTGGGCTGGCGCATAAAGTGTTGAGTACGCAAGTGCTTAATCTCCTGGCTCCTCCGTCCGAGAAAAGAACAGTTTCACTTCCGCCTGAGTTGCTGCTTAAAATTCAGCAACGATTTAGTCAGATTCTGGAAGCTGACTGGCAAGACGCAGAAAAAGGCGTTTATCCAGAAAGTATGTTGTTTGATAACCCCTGGGAAGATTTCTTTCGGTTTTATCCGGCTGTCTGGCTCGATATGCCCCAGATTTGGGAGCGGGCAAACCAAAAGCGCTACCAGGAATTTTCATCTAATGTTGAGACGAGTGGCTACCCTAGCTACTATGTGCAAAACTTTCATCACCAGACTGATGGCTATCTCAGCGACATGTCGGCAAACCTCTATGATTTGCAGGTAGAGTTGCTGTTTAACGGTGCGGCAGATGCGATGCGTCGTCGGATCTTGGCTCCATTAAAGGAAGAGTTGCAGACGTTTAGCGCGATCGAGCCTCGTCAGATCAAGATTCTAGATCTTGCCAGCGGCACGGGTCGCACGTTGAGAATGCTGCGCGGGATGTTGCCTAAAGCATCTCTCTATGGAGTCGATCTTTCGCCTGCTTATCTGAGGAAGGCAAATCAAATGCTCTCTCAGATTCCGGGAGAGTTGCCTCAATTAATTCAAGCCAATGCTGAGGAATTGCCTTACTTAGAGAACTATTTTCATGCAGTAACCTGTGTGTTTTTGTTCCACGAGTTGCCGCCGCAAGCGCGTCAGAATGTGATTGATCAAGCCTTTAGAGTGGTTAAGCCCGGTGGCACCTTTGTGATCTGTGATTCAGTTCAAGTCAGCGATTCGCCAGAATTGGCTCCAGTGATGGCTGGCTTCTCAGATACTTTCCATGAGCCTTATTATCGTCACTACATGAATGATGACTTGATTGCTCGTCTTCATAGTGCTGGCTTCACAGATGTCTCGACGCAGGTGCACTTTATGAGTAAGTATCTCGTCGCTCATAAGCCTGCCGAAGGATCTCAAGATCAGTCTGCACAGAATTCTGAGCAGCAAGAGATTCCGCTAGGAGTCTAGATCTCTTCGATTAAGCCGTCAGAAACAGTTAGCAACCAATGATTGATTGCTAACTGATGCCTTGTACGTTGAACGGTTGAAGTTTATGCAACGCGATCAACAACAGAAATGAAATAATCTCGGATTCCTTTACAAATTGACCGAATGAACAAATGAGTTATTCAGGGGGCACACGTTTGTGAAGGTGAACTTTAAAACACTCGTCGATCGTAAAGTTCCGGACGAGTCAAAAAATTGTTGGATTTCCCACAAAAAAACCCTACTCCGATCGCGAAATAGGGTGAGTATACAAAGTGCAGTGATGGCGATTCTACCGATCGCTGTCACCGATCACACTTGAGAAACGGGTTGTCGTTTGGCTGCATTTAATTTCGCTTGCAGGTCTGCCCAGTGAACGCCTTCAAGATCGGGTAAAACCACATCTGCCGCTCCAACCCGCTTAACTGGGCCCAACCCGATCGTCAACATTTTTGCTGCGATCGCCGCTTCAATTCCGGCCGCCGCATCTTCGACGACCACACACTGATCGGGCTGCAATCCTAGCTGATTGGCGGCAAACAGGAAGAGATCGGGAGCAGGTTTCGGACGTTCTACGCTGTGACCATCGGCGATCGTATCCATTAAATCAGCGATGCCTAATTTCTCAATCACCGGACGGGCATTTTTGCTTGCCGAACCCAATGCGATTTTGATTCCGGCTTGCCGTAATTCGTTGAGCAACTCTCGCGCTCCGGGCAATAGATCGGTTGGGGCAATGTCTTGAATCGACTCGACATAATAGTGGTTTTTGCGATCCATCATCGCTTGCAGTTGGGCTTCTGAATAAGGTCTGTCACCGACGATTTTAAGCAGTGATTCTCGACGAGACACACCTCTCAACGCTTCGTTGGCTTGACGATCGAACGGTAGATTTTCTTCGTCTGCAAGTCGTTGCCACGCCCGATAGTGAAATTCTGCGGTGTCGGTGAGAACGCCATCTAAATCAAAAATAAATCCTTGAACGCCTGAAGAATTTTGAATTGCAGGAAGGGATGCGGAATCGGTTAAATCTGTCATTGCATTTGTTTCGCTGTTTGCGTTGTTGGCTTCGTTCTTCAAATCAAATTCGTGCCATTGGTCGCGCCAGTGTAGCTTAAATTTTAAGCGCGTCCAGTTTGGCGGAAGATGAGGATGGGCGATCGGTCCATTTTCGGTCAACTGCACGCCGCCAAATCCCCAAACAAGCACTTGCCAAATGCCTCCCGCAGATGCGCCATGAATGCCTTCTGCGGCGTTGCTTCTCGTGTCTTCGATATCTACTAAGACGGCTTGCCAGAAGCGATCGGATGCCTCTTGCACGTCGCCCAAATCGGAGGCCAAAATTGCATGAATCGCCGGCCCTAGCGACGAGCCGTAGGTAATATCGGTGCGCGGGGCATAATAGTCCCAATTGGCTTTGAGAATTTTAGGATCGTAGGGAAACTCTTGTGACTGACGCATTAGATAAATCAGCATCAGCACATCGGGCTGTTTGAGCACTTGCCGCTTATTGGCTCCATCAATGCCTAAAATGGTCTGCATGGATTTGGTACGCGGTTCATAGTCAGCTAAATTGATATCTTCGATCTTAAAGAAGTTCTCAAATTCCTCAATTAATCCTGTCGTCGAGTCGTAGGAAATGAAGAGATTATTGATGATATCTTGCCAGCGCGATCGTCGCTCAGACGTAAGTTGCAGGGTTTTCTGTAGCTCGATCGCTTTGTCCGGATAGTGATCGAATAACCAATCGAACACAAACATCGCTTTTTCGAGATGCCATTGTGCCATCCGATTGGTGAAAGCACTATTATGCACATCATGTTCGTGATATTCATCCGCGCCAATTACTTCGCGAATCTCATAGCGTTCCTGTTTGGTGTTCCATTCTACGCGACTGCGCCAAAACACTGCCGTGTCGAGAATTAACTCTGCCCCACAGTCTCGCATCCATTCATCGTCGCCCGTTGCCTTCCAGTAATACCAGGCACCATAGGCGATGTCAGCGCTAATGTGAATCTCGCGATCGCGACACCAAATCCGAATATCTTCGGCATAAGGATCGTTCGGCGATGCCCAGCGCGGCGTGACTTCATCGCCCGTATCGGCACTTTCCCAGGCAAACATTGCGCCCTTATAGCCGTAGTATGCTGCCTTACGCCTGGCTCCGGGAAGAGTGTGATAGCGATAGTTGAGAAGATTGCGCGCGATCGCGGGCTGCGTGTAAGTAAAGAACGGCAGAATGAAAATTTCGGTATCCCAAAAAACGTGCCCCCGATAGCCAAATCCTGCCAGCGTTTTAGCCGGAATGCTGACGCGATCGTCATGACGAGGAGCCGCAATCAAAAGCTGAAATAGGTTGTATCGAACGGCAAGTTGCGCTCTCACGTCGCCTTCAATCACAATATCGCTGGCTTCCCAGTTTTGATTCCAGGCTTGCTCGTGAGCGCTCAACAGCATGGAATAATCGGGCAGAGAGGCGAGCTTTTCTTGGGCGGCAGTGACAGGCGACTCGACTTCTCGCGAGGTAAACACGGTGAGCAGATTCTCGATCGTCACCGTCTGTCCCATCGTCGCCATAAAGGTTGCTGTCAATGTGGGATAGCCCGGAACGCTCGACACCTGCTGCGATGCCTCGACTCCTGACAGCGTGATGCCGGATGCCATTGATAGCTCAATCCGAGAGCTACGAGTTCGCACCTGTAGCCAAACCCCATGCTCGGTTTTGCCCTGATTCAGCCATTCCCAATGGTTAAACCCCTGATTTTCAGGATAGCCATTAATACTCGCTTGCACTTCGATAAAGCCGTCAAAATCGATCGGTGTGATTTGACAGCGCAGAGCTAACACGTGCTGATCTGCCAAACTCGCAAACCGTTCAAAATTTAACTCAACCGTTTTGCCTCCAGGACTGCGCCACCGCACCAATCGACTCAATAATCCTCGCCGCAGATCCAGCCGCCGCTCATAGCTCAACACCTCGCCCTGATCCATCCGAAAGCGATCGCCGTTGATAATCACCACGAGCGGCAACCAGTCGGGGCAATTGACCAACTCGGTATACATCACCGGAACGCTGTCATAAACGCCGTTGATCAAAGTGGATGGTGACGCACGCGGATAGCCCTCCTCAAAGGTGCCTCGCGTTCCTAAATAGCCATTGCCGATCGTAAAGACCGTTTCTCGGTGATGCAACTGATTGGGGTCAAAGTCCGGCTCGATTAGGAGCCAATCTTTATAGATGAAAGGCGAAGTAGGAACTGGGTTAGCCATCGTCACGACACTGGGTAGAGGAGGTGTATGGTAGAGATTAGCGCTGCATGTGCGCTTCTAAAATCAAGTCGGCTCTTGGCTTATAGAGTAGATAGAATAGCGCGTCTAGATATCGCAATAGGGCTTCTCGATCGTCGCGGGAGACATAGTTCCAAAAGCCATAAATTTTTGCCAACAAGAGAAGTTGCTGGGTGTGTAACTGCCAGTTATACTGCTCCTGCACTCGCTTAATGGCGAGATCGGAAATCGTTTGCCAGAGTTGCGGATCGGTCTCGCACTGGGTGACAAAATTCAAGATCTCTTGAGCCATTTCTTCTAAATTCGTTGGATTAATATGGAATCCGTTTTCTTTGTCATTAATGATTTCTAACGCCCCGCCAAACTGAGTCGCAAAGGTCGGCAACCCCGAAATCATTGCCTCTAAAATGGTGCGCCCAGAGGCTTCAAAGTGAGCAGGCTGGACATAAACTCCCTGATGATCGGCGATCGTGCGATAAATCTCGCCCAATTCTAAACTGGTCAGCCGCATCCCCGCCAACCGAACTCGATCGTGCAGGTGATATTCATCGAGAAGGGCATATAGCTTTTTAATTTCCTCGGCTTCTACAGAACTCCTCGCCTGATTAAAGTCGAGATTATTCGTGACGATGATCAAATTACAGTGAGTCTGAAGTTCTTGACTTTTGCCAAAACACTCTACCAACCCGGTCAGATTTTTGATCGGGGTCATGGGCGCGAGGGCTAAAATTGGGCGCTTGTCGCGATCGGCAAGTACCCCGAATGCCATTGCGTCTTGACGAACCAACAGCAAATCATCAATTCGGCTGTGCAAACCCGCATCGCGATCGCCTACTTGACTATAGGGAAAGAAAGACTTTTCGTTCACGCCGGGCGGCACTCGATTAAATTTGGGGCTAAACAAATCAACACCATCCACCACATGATAAAGCTGTGGCATCGTAAAGCACTTATAGGATTCATATTGCCCCATGGCGTTAGGAGTTCCCACAATCTCTTGATAAGAGGACGTGACAATAAAGTCTGCCGCATTCATGGTAATCAAATCTGCCGTGAATTGCGCGGAAAAATGATACTGCTCTTCGAGATCTTGCCAATAGAGATTACTGAATAGCCGCTTTGGTTTTTCGAGAGAATGAGCAATGGTGCAGTAAATTGATTTGAGACGACGAGATAATAGAAATGCAACTAAATTTCCATCGCTATAGTTACCAATAATCAAATTGGGACTGCTGCCGAGTTGTTTCAGAATCTCGGCTTCGGCATCGATCGCAAAACTTTCTAAATATCCCCAAATCTCATATTTAGACATCCAGTTTTGAGTCACTTTGGGGTTAAATTCTCGAAACGGCACTCGCAGAATCCAGGCGTTTTCGGTGTCATCTACTTTTTCGAGCCGCACCCCGCACTGAGTGCCCTCACAGTTAGGAATCAGACGAGTTAAAATTACCACTTGCGGCTGAATATTCAGCAAGTCTAACCCTGCAAGGTGAATGTCTTCTCGCAGTTTTTTCTCTAAGCTTCGAGCTTGATCTAAAACGTAGGCCACCTGTCCTGTCGTCTCTGGTCGCCCTAACACGCTTTCTTGCCCAATCCATCCATGAATCGAGACGAGCACCACCCGAAATGTTGCCGGAATGCGGCTGACAAATGCTTCTAAAATGGCAGGCTCAGGATTGGTGATGAGACGATCGAGCAGTTCCAATGTGTCAGAGACGCGCCCCGCTGTATTGCCCCACCCTGGCTCAAATCCCAATTCTTGCAGGTGTTCATGCACGTCGCGATAAGGCTCGTCTTCTGAGCGCAATCGCAAAAAGCGCAGCGCCTGTTTGACCTGTTCCGCCATTTCTTGACCTGAACGAATGCGATCGTTAATCAATAACTTGATCGTGTCGTAATGGCTCCGATTCAACACGTTAAACAACGCCTCTAGCCAATAAGACGAGTCGTTGAGCAATTCGTCGCACAAATAGCGATTGAGAAAGGCCAACCCTTGCCCAATATTTCTAGGGTCGCGAATCGTCGGGGAATCTTTATAAAATGGGCGCAGGTCAAGTTCTAAGATGCGAGGTTGAGCGCGATCAACAAAGCGATCGCGCACTTCTAACAGCGCTTCGGGGGTCATCTTCTCAAACTTCCTAAAATCAGCGCTTAACCGCCAAATCTCCTGACTGCCGATCCAGGGTCGCAGCACAAACCAGGTTTCCCTGTCTTGGAGAATGATCTCGTGCGTGTGGTGCAGAAATTCTCCGATCGAGGAGGCGTGAAAAAAGTAGGCAGGTTTTTGAGATTGGTGACAATAATCTGCGAAGGTTTGCAGAATCTCAGTTCTCAGGAAGTAGCGCTTTTCTGAAGTGGAGAGCGCCTCAATCACTTGATGGAGATCCTTTTTTTCGTCGCTGTCAAGCACAGCGTGAACCAGTTCATGCATGGAAACAAAGGTGTAAAGTATCGGGCGTAGAAACTCAGTAGAAATCTACCTTTAGAATAAGTTGGAACCCCAATTTCACCCTCTATCGATAGATGCAACTTTTATGCCTATGGAACAAAAAAGCACACGTTTGATCCGCTTCCATCAGGGATACATCTCATCTCCGAGAAAGAGGGTGAGCGGATTGCTGAATGGAAGGGTGTGACAATAGTTGAGACTAGCAAAGAGAGGCGGGCAAAGGAGTCTGTGCCCACTCTTGAGGAGGCTTGTTTAATTCCTGGTGGACTCGATCGTAGCGAGCCGCGACAACCGACCCAGGATTTTGAATAGACTCCCAGAACCTAATCTCTGAAATTTATCGCTCCTGATCAATCACTGGATGACCTTGCGTATCTACATCTAACTCCTCGCGTCGCAGCGTTTCTTCTGCCATCACGGTGTCTTGATCGACGACCTTCGTCACGCGAACTTCCTCCCGCACAAACGCTTCTTTGTGAACATCTGGGGTTTCCTCATAAACCTCCATCCGAGCCACTTCCCCCTCCTGAAAGACAGTTGCCCCAAGCGGGATAGTTGTTTCGCTCACCGGAGCCACCCGCTCGATTACAACTCGCTCTTTCTCAACCGGAACCGAAACCCTCGCCGTTTCTGTTTCAACGTGTTTCCCGATCGCCACTTCTCCCGTTTTTTGCCGTTGTTTGTTCGCAATCAGCCGCTCTTCATAGAGCTTTAAAGATTGGTGCTGAGTGTCATTCACCGCATACAGATCGGGGTCTTGCTCATAGTGATGCACACTCGGAGTCACCGCTTTCTGGGTCGTCTTTGCCACAGGACGGTAGACATCTCGCACCTGTTCTTCATAGTGATGGTCGATCCATTCTAAATTGTTGAGTTCGGGTAAATGTTCAATTTGCTCTCTGCTCAAACCATCTACATAGACGCGATCGTCAGTGTAATTAATATGAGCTAACCCGATCGGCAGCAACACTTTTTTGTTAGAGCCAGACAACCCCAAATCGACGACTAGATATCGAAACCGCCCTGCTTGATCGTCTACTAGAATATCTGCGATCGTGCCAACCTTGTTGCCAGTCTGTGTGCAAGCTTCAAACCCTTTGATTTCAGATTTGCTGTCAGAATGTCCTTCTCGATAGGTCGGATAAAAATCTTCTAATGTAATCAACGGCATTAGATTGTTCTCCATCTTTCTAGACTATTGCCTTGATGGTAGAGACAAAGCATTATTTCTTCATTCGCCAAAAGACTGAAAGACGCTCAATCTAAAGGCGCTCAATCTAAAGCAGGACTTACGCATTTCCAAAACCTCGGAGGTTTGCGTAGCAGATTGCAGTCCGCAATGAAAATCAGAGCACTGCGAACTGCGAATCATCAATTAGTGAGCCGCCCGATCGGTCAACTTGGTTAACACTTGGTTCGATCGCTCGACAAACGCTTTCATGCCATCAGCGTCAAAGCCTTTTTGTGCCATCAGCGCCAAATCATAAACATGATGACAAATCATGTCAGCGAGTTCTGCTGAAGGCGATTGACCTTTAGTGACGATCGCGCCCTGACTGAGGTTAATCAAGTTTTGAATCATCGGATGAGTCGTGTTGACTAACAAAATATGTTCTTCAGGGAATTGAATATTCTGCTGCTGCAACAACGCATTCATCTCTTGCATCCGGCGCAGTTGCTCTGGCAAAAGAACCATCGCGGGAGGCATGTTAGCAGGATCGTCTCCTTTTAGTGCCTCGGTGCGAATGATCAGCTTCGGCTTGTTGAGCGCTTTTTGGAACAGTTCTTTGACTTGTTCACTGCGAGTCTGATTGGTTTTAGGATCGACGATTTCAGCCTGTTCTTTGTCAATCAGCGTGTCATCTAACTCAGCATCTACTCGTGAAAACTGCACCTGCGAATATTCTCGCTCTAAGAAGCTAACAAAGTGGCTGTCAATGAACGAATCCATAAACAGGACTTCTAAGCCCTGACTGGTGTGAAGCTGCACATAAGTTGCCTGAGTGACTTCATCGGTGCAATAGAAGATCCGATTTTCGTGACGTTCTTTGTTGCGTTCTAGATATTCTTTTAGCGTCGTGTAAGATTTGCCATCAACCGTGTTGCTGACTGCGTTAGAAGTGTCTTCCCAAGCGTCTCCATCTGCGGTTTGCACTTCTACTTTCGGGATGTCATCGCTCAGATTAGATGTTGTGCGATAGATCAGGATATCTTCGACTTGCTTTTTGAATTTGTCATCGTTAATCGAGCCAAATTTAACAAAGGTGCCCAGATCTTGCCACGATCGGATATATTGCGCTCGATCGTCGCGATACAATTCTTTTAAGCGATCGCCGACTTTCTTAGCAATGTAGTCTGCGATCCGGCGCACCGTGCGATCGTTCTGCAAAAAACTCCGCGACACATTCAGCGGAATGTCGGCGCTATCGACCACACCCCGCAGCGGCAGCAGAAACTTGGGAATCACTTCCTCACAGTTTTCGCTGACAAACACCTGATTGCAAAATAGTTTGATCTGTCCTTTAGAGACATCAACATCGGGCTTCAGCTTCGGGAAGTAGAGAATGCCCTGGACGACAAAAGGATGGTCTGTGTTCAGATGCACCCACAGCAACGGCTCTTCTTGAAACGGATAGAGGTAGCGATAAAACTCTAAATAGTCTTCTTGGCTGAGGCTTTTGGGCGACTCTTTCCAAGGCGCTTTTTGGCGGTTGATTTGTTCGGGCGCTTTGGCTTCTTCGCCTTCTTTGGGTGGCTCGATCACCTCTAACTTGATTGGGATGGGCAGAAAGTCGCAGTAGGTTTTGATCAGTTGCCGAATTCGATAGGGTTCTGCATACTCGTGTTCTTCGTCTTGCAGTGCGAGGGTAACGGTAGTGCCGCGAGTTGAGCGATCGCCCTCTGACAATTTAAACTCAGTCGAGCCATCACAAGACCAGTTCACTGCCTGCGAGTCGGCTTTGTAAGACAGAGTATCGATCGTGACTTGTTTTGCAACCATAAAGGACGAGTAGAAACCGAGTCCGAAGTGCCCAATGATTTGCTGATCGGCACTGGCTTTATATTTCTCAACGAATTCTTCAGCGCTAGAGAACGCCACCTGGTTGATATATTTCTTCACCTCATCGGCAGTCATGCCAATGCCGTTGTCAGAGACGGCAAGCGTTTTGTTTTCGGGATCGATCGTGATCACGATTTCTGGATCGCCGATCTCACCCGAAAACTCATCCGAGTTAGACACCATTTTGAGTTTCTGAATGGCATCTACGGCGTTAGACACCAGCTCTCTCAAGAAAATCTCGTGGTCGGAGTAGAGCCACTTCTTGATAATCGGAAAAATATTCTCAGTATGAATACTGATGTTTCCCTGTTCCAAAATCGTTGTCATAGTCTAGTCCTGGTTACTTAAAAGCCCTCAGCCCTATTTTGGGTGAGGATGACACAATCGCTTTCATTGTAATCAGTAGCCGTTGCCGATGACTAACGATCGGGTTAAAAGCCTGCCGTGTGCTGTTACCAAAAAGAGTCAGAAAAGCAAAGCTGCTGGTTCCTGACTCTCCACCATAAATTACAAAATGAGAACGGTTTCTTTGATGACGGTGACTTCTATCTCATCTGTCTGCAAATGTCTTGTTTTTGAGCGTAGTGGCAATCAAAGTAATCTAATGCCTGACGAGCAGATTCAAAACTGGATGATCTATAGGGCGAACCGTTGGGATAGTTTTGTGAATCCCAAACTTTTAATGTATACGCTGTGTTGTTGTTGTTTGCCCATACTTCGTATTCATAGCGATACGATTGGCTTGTGTTTTTATCGTAGTAGCCACCGCTACCACTGTTAGCCATAAAGTCTGCGAGTGCTGTGCGAGGAAAAGCTAGCAGAGACGCTAAAGTTAACAATGTCAATAGAGTAGTTTTCACACCGATCATCTTCACCTGTTTATAAATCTGACTTACTCCTCAGGTATATGACTTTTCTGTTCTTTATCGATAAGTATTTATACGTGATTTTGCGTAAAAACCTCAATCAATACAGTAAGGATATATTGGGGAGAGTTTCCTTAAAGATTGTGTCTTTTCTCTACAAAAAAGCGTCTTGTCCCCATCCTAACCAGCGTTGCTTACAAGTAAACCAGATTTATGCAAATCACGATTTCTACTGTTTGAGAGATGCTCACCCCTCGTTTTTGTTCTAGAACTAAAGAATCTTGTTGACTAATTTATCACCTTGTTTCTTATGAACCAGGCATATCTTTGGTTGGGTGTTTTAGGAACTATTGTTGGCTACTGGGTTTTAGTTAATTTTCTTTTCTAGTCACGCAGGATTGGAGTATGTGGCTTGAATCAAATCAGCGATCGCTTGAGGGGCTTCGATCGGCAGCAAATGTCCTACATTGGGGACAACTACTAATTGGGCATTGGCGGTTCCTGCGGAGTTGCGCTCTGTAAGCGGTGCCACAACTTCTTGCTGAAGCAACGCTTGAGGAATCACAGCATCTTCAGCCCCCACGATCACGAGAACGGGAACCGTAATAGTGGTTATTGCCGCTGAAATGTCTTGTCGGCTGCCACATTCTAACCAGGCTTGCCACGCCTCTTGAGAACTGCGGAGATTGTCTTGAACGACTCGCTCGAAGGCATCCTCACTTAGGCCTTGAGCCGTAATCTTGTGAGCGGTTTCTTCGGCTGCCGATCGGTTTCCGTGAGTTTGCAGCAGACGCGATCGTTCTGACGCGGCGATCGGCTCTGGTGTTGGGGGTGAAGGAGCCAGCAAAATCAGTGATTGTAACCCCGGCGGTTGAGTGGCCGCCAATGCAAGCGCAACTTTGCCGCCCATTGAGTGACCAACGAGAATGTAATGCTGGAGATCAAGCTGACGAATCATTTCTGCAATGATAGCTGCAACGGCCTCTACAGTGCGTTCAACGATCGGTTCTGACTCGCCAAAGCCAGGCAGATCAGGCGCGATGCAGTGAGCCGTTTCTTGAAGTTGAGTGATCACCTCAGACCACGAGGCTGATGATCCTCCAAAGTAGTGAAGAAATATGAGCGATGGAGTTCCTTTTCCTCGTTCGATAATATTGAGCTGATCACAGATCATTCGTTGCATACTCACCCCTTTGACGTTGAAACGAGCAAACTGGCCGATCGGTTTATTTTTCAAAGTGACATAGCGTAACAGATTTGGCAACGGCAGTTAGAAGCCCCGATCGCTTGATTTAAGTTAGAACCATCATTCAAATGTTTCTAAACCGTTCAAGTTATGACTCGCACTCAACAAACCCTACTAAAGTCTCCTCGGCAAATGGCAGTCCTTGCGCTAACCGGGTTGATGCTCATGACCAGCACTGGAGTCTCAAACCAATCTGCAATGGCTTCGCACGTCTCTAAGCAGTCCTCTAATCTGGTCGCTGCTGAATCATCGGTGCAGTTGCCGCGATCGGTCGAACAAGCCGTTCGCCAAGATCTCTCCCAGCGGCTCAACATCCCACCACAGGACATCACGCCACAGGACATCACGATTGTTAGCTTTACGCCGCAAACCTGGTCAGACGGCTGTTTGGGTTTGGGAGGTGCTGCCGAAAGTTGCTTGCAGGCTCAAGTCGAGGGCTGGCGCGTCGAAGCCAGTGCCAATCAGCAGACTTGGATCTATCGCACCGATAAAACTGCTAACGTGATTCGGCTAGAGCCTCAGTCAACGGCTAGATTGCCCCCGATCGTCAGCCAACGGTTGCTCCGCCAGGTGGCAAAAGATGTGCGCGTTCCAGTAGCTCGATTGCGAATTGCCGAGGTGAAATCTGCAATTTGGGATGGCTGTCTAGGCATCTTTACGCCGGGGCGAGGCTGCACTAAAATTGCTCTGCAAGGGTGGCAGGTGATTGTCGCGGGCAACAAGCGCAGTTGGGTTTATCACCTCGATCAAGACGGAAATCGAATGGCTCAAAATCCTACCGCAAGTGGCAGTCGAGGCGGTTTGGTGCCTGCGTTTATTTTAGAGGAAAATAAGCCTCCGATCGAGCCGAGTGTGATTTTTCGATCGATCGTTAGCGGCGATTTCACTGGCAAAGTCACACAGATTACGCTAACGACAGATGGTGCCATTACCCAGTCGATTATGGCTCCTAATATTCGCTCTCGCCCAGTGGTGATCAAGCGATTGTCTCAGCAACAGATTGAGCAGTTTCAGCAGGTGCTACAAGCGCAGCGATTTCTCAATCTTAATGGTCTAAACTATCTCACTGAGGCAGTGTTAGCTGATTATCCCACGACCACACTGCAAAGCGCGGGGAGCCTGACTCAGTATGTTGATTTAGAGACAACCCATCTTCCTAAAGCGATGCAGCAGGTGATTCAGGCATGGACAAAACTGGATACTTCAAAAAATTAAATCAGTGCTGCCTCAAGTGAGAGAAACAATCGGGTGATGGCGACTAGGTTTCAACACACCAAAGATGCTTCATTTTGCAACTCGACTCGCATTGAGGACGGCAAGCAGCGCAACCCCCACATCCGCAAGCACTTCTTCCCACAGCGTTGTAAGCCCGAATGCACCCAGCAAGATGAAAAACGCCTTGATCGCCATTGCCATGACAATGTTTTGAATCACAATTCTGTGGGTCTTTCTGCCCATTAGAATCGCCTCGGCAATTTTGGATGGAGCATCGGTCATGATCACGACTGCCAGTGTGTCTAAGGATCGTGGATTAAATAACCTGTAAAAGTCCTCTGATTTGTCATCGCCGAGACTTTTGCCCCCTAAATCCCCCACGAGTGAGGGACTTTGAAACCAGAGTCTTAGCTCAAAGTCCCCCAGAATGGGGGATTTAGGGGGCTGAAGCCGACCCAAACGCAGCGACAAAGATTGGTGTACACCGTAGCTCCTTAGGGAGATGGCGAGAAGTTACACCTTAATAAATCCACGTTCCTAAGTAGGTTGAGCCTTTAACTAAAATGCCGCGTTTAGCCGCACCGCCAACACCACCAAAATAGCCAAGCGGAATACTAATCACTAACCCACAAGGACAAGAAATGACAAGTAGAACTAAAGCGTTATAAACCCAATGAAAGCGATCGGCATCGATCGGATTAGTCATCAACAAGGGCGGAATGATTGCCACTGCTAATGAAAGAAAGACCACGATCGGAGTATAAACTTTGGCGAATTTGCGGATAAATTTCTCAGTTTCGGCTTTCTTGCTGCTGGCGTTTTCGACCAGTTCTAAAATCCGAGCGATCGACGACTCGCCAAACAATTTGGTCGTTTTGATTGTGAGAACACCGAATTGATTCATCATAGTACCGCATTATCTTAATATCTGAATAGATGTTCAGACGTTTTTAAATATATGTAGAGCATTGGCAAGCGAGTCAAGATTTTGTCAATGCTTGTGGTGCTAATTTCTAGAGGTTCGATCTAAGGTCTGGTCATCCCAGGATAACGGATCTTCTAATGGCTCTAAGTGCGTGAGAACATGAGTTCCGGGAAGGGTTTGCGCGATCGCCAGCTCAACTTCTTCACACAAATCATGACCTCGCTGAATTGTCCATTCTCCGGGCACTAAGACGTGAAAGGAGATGAAGCGACGCGATCCGGCAACTCGTGTTAACAGCGCATGAAACTGAATTCCCTTTTCTTGGTAGGGCATGAGGAGATCCATGATTACTCGTTGTTCATCGGCAGGTAGCGATCGATCCAGCAAGCCCGAACCCGTTTCGCGAAGGAGCCGAAATCCTGCCCAAATAATATTTGCTGCAACAACTAACGCAATGATCGGATCAAGAACCAGCCAACCCGTTAACTCCACAACCAAGATTCCAATCACCACCCCTGCTGAAGTCCAGACATCGGTTAACAAATGATGGGCATCGGCACGTAAAGTAATCGATCGTAACCGTTTCCCCGCTCGTAGCAAGATAACAGCAACGCCGCCGTTGAGCGCAGTCGCCGCTAGTGATAGTGCAAGTCCTAACCCGACTTGCTCGATCGGCTGTGGGTCAAACAGTCTTCCCCATGCAGCAATGGCAATGCCAACAGCAGCCACCATAATTAAGGCACTTTCCAACCCGCTCGAAAAATATTCAGCTTTAGAATGCCCAAAGGCGTGTTCGGCATCGGGCGGTTTAGCGGCAAAGGAGAGGGCCCAAAACGCGACAAGTGCTGCAATTAAGTTGATTCCCGATTCAAGTGCGTCTGATAACAAGCCGACCGATCCGGTTAGGAAGTAAGCCGATGTTTTTAGGGCGATCGTGACAATCGCGGCGACGATCGACAGAACAATATAAGAACGGGCAGATTTTGTACTCATTCCCGTAGCCTACTGTGAGATTTGCCAACAAAAATCAAACTTCTGGTTCATTCACAAATCTTTAGTTCATCTATCTCAGGTAGCATTCTAGGTTGAGTAAATCATCAACTTAGCAAATTCTAGAGCTGATCGTTTTCGTCGATTTTTTACAAACCTCTTCGTTTTTTACGAATCCAACTTAGATTCGTCCGCGTATATACCTGCGTATGTCTTCTTAGAACAGCGACCTTTTTTCTGAGAATGTTTTCAGAATGCTGTTTCCGAGTTCACATCAAAGATGAAGAGTGTTAAAGAGGGTAACTATGAGAATTAGTGTTCGGGGTATCGTTTATACCCTGATTAATCAGAGCGGCTCTTTCCTAGAGAACTGCGCCCGCGATCGTGTGGTTGCCTTTATTAGGCAGACCCTTGAGCAACTGACTAAACGCTGGGTTCGCATCACTGGAATCGGTGCGATCGTGTTGTTGACGATGTTTTTTAACTCAGCCCTTCCTGCTAGGGCTTCGGATCACCAAGATACGACCTTTTTAGCTAACAAGCTGACCGCCGCCGATCTCACCGATCTGTATGTGTTTGAGAGTCCTAGCGATCCCAACAAAGTTGTCTTAGCAATGGACTTTGACCCCTTGATCACGCGGGGTGAGGTCAGACCATTTGACCCTGCTGTTCTCTATCAATTTAAGATTGATAATACGGGTGACAATGTTGAAGATTTAGTGCTGCAATTTCGGGTGAATGGCAGAGGACGCAAGCAATCTGTGTCGGTGTTTGGCCCCGGTCGCCCTCGCAAAGTTGGAACTGAGTCAACGCTGGTAGGCGCAACGGGTGTCGGTGCTTTGAATCAGGCGTTTTCGACCCGCAAGGGGTTGAAAGTTTTTGTTGGAACGCGCAAAGATCCCTTCTTCTTTGATCTAGAGCAGTTCTTTAAGATTTTGCCCGATCGTAACTATCAACTTCAACCCAACCCTGGCCCACCGCTTACAGTCGTCTCGTTTCGACCGCCGGGTCAAGCCCAAGATACGCTTGCTCCGTTTAATGTTCACTCGATCGTGGTCGAGCTACCCAGACATCTTCTAGGAAAAGGGAAAATTGGGGCGTGGATGACCACCAGCGTTCAGACTCCTAAACTCAGAAGCGGCAACTATGCCCAGATTGAGCGGTTAGCAGTTCCAGCGCTGAATGAACTGTTTATGGACTTTAAAGCGCATAACAACAGTAACCTTAAGACCCCGACTGGCGATGCTGGCAATCAATCTAGTTTTATTCGCACGTTTGTGAAAACGATCGGACGACCCCAAGGCATTGCAGATGCAGTTATTTCTGTCGCGATTCCTGATGTTATCAAAGCCGACTTGTCTAAACCAACCGGGAGCTATTTTGGCACTCAGTTAGGTCAAAACTTTGGCGGCAGACGACCCAAAGACGACGTGATTGATGTGACGGCATCAGTTGTTTTTGGTGACGCAGTGACTGGAATTAAAGACGGTGCCATTCCTGCCTTGACCAGTGACAACGTGGGTGCCAATGATGCCAACTTTCTGCCCAAATTTCCTTATTTAGGCAACCCCCTTTAGAGGAACGATCGCGCTAGGGGCACGGCATGTCGTGCCCTCATGTGAATTTGTTACATTCACAAATCAAATTGGTATTATGACTCGACGATCGCTAGGGCTATTTTGGGGACTAGTTAGCTTAATTGTGTTGTTATTAGGACAGCCATCTACACTCTCGTTAAATATGGGTGGAGAGCCATTTTCTGTCCGTCAGCCGCAGGTTGAAAAGACCTCAGATCTGGTTTTTCCCGATTATCTAGAGCGCGATCGGATCATCAACAACTACGAGCAGCAGGTGCGCCAATCTCCTGATTCCTTTCTGCTTTTGCGATTGCTGACTGATCAATATCTCAAGCGCTTTCGAGAACGGGCAGATGTAGAAGACTTGCTCCGTGCCGAACAAGCAGCCCGACGATCGTTGGCAATTCAACCCCGTCAAAATGGAGTGGCTTCGATGCTTCTCGCTTCAACGTTGCTCTCTCAGCATCGGTTTCAAGAAGCTTTGCAAGTCGTCACCGAGGCTCAAAAATCGGCGTTAGGAGATGTCAGTTTAGCCGCTCTCAAAGCCTCGATTCAGATGGAGTTGGGCGACTATGAATCTGCCCGTCAATTCTTGCAAATGACTGATGAATCAGATGAAAACTCAGGTCACAGTGCGGTACTTGCCCGATATTTAGAGTTAACCGGACACTTATCATCGGCGCGGCAACTGATGGACTCAGCCATGCAGCAAATGGACGGGTTCTACACAAACCCAGCCGAGACTCGTGCTTGGTTTCATGTTCGGGCTGGAGATTTGGCATTTGTAGCTGGCGATTTCACCCAGTCTGAGCAGCGATATCGAGAAGCGATCGCTCTCTTTCCTGACGATGTGGCTGCGTTTACAGGGCTGGCTCGACTCTATGCTGCACAGCATCGCTGGCAACCAGCGCTAGAGTCCGCTAATCAGGGGATCGATCGGGTGCCCATCGTCGAAACGTTGGCATATAAGGCAGACGCTCAACAAGCGCTTGGAGACTGGCAGGGAGCCGCCGCCACCGCAGAACTGATCGAAGTGGTGGCACGTCTGAGTCAGGTTAAAGGCATCTACGATCGTGCCTTAGCCGTCTACTATCTCGACCACCGTATCCACTTACCCGAAGCGTTAGAGATTGCTCAACGAGAAGTTGCCCTTCGAGATGATATCTATGCCGAAGATACCTTAGCTTGGGCAGCCGCCGCAAATGGGCAATGGCAAGCCGCACAACGAGCAATTCAGCAAGCGACGCGCTATGGCACCGAGGACGCGCTGCTGCGGTTTCATCACGGCATAATTGCACTGCACTGCGGCGATCGCGAGACTGCCATTCAACAACTGAGCGAGGCGCTGCGTCTCAATCCTCAATTTCATCACAAATATGCGGCTGAGGCGCGTCAAGCTTTAGCCAACCTATCACCCTCTGAAGTGGAGTAACAATGCAACGACGTTTTTATGGATTTAACAGCCCGTCTGACATTGCAGTGATCTTTGGCGAAATTCAAACGATCGAGGATCTGTGGCAACTAGAGTTTGACCTCAAGGTGGCAGGGACAAATCTCACTTATCTAATTCAGAGTGCGCCTGGGGTGTTTGTGATGGATTGTATTGCAGGTACTCAAATAGAGCGCTATGTGTTTATGACCTCGGAGGCAAACGAACAATATGGGGGACTGACTGAGGCAGAGCTGGCTAAGGTAAAAGGCTTCGAAGTGCTGTCAGCCTCAGAGCCTGAGTTGCTGTTTAAGGAACCGAAGCGTACTCACTTATCTCTTCTCAACTAATCAGATTGTTATGAAAACTTTGCTAAAGTGCCTAACTGCGATCGCTCTCGTCTTTCTCTGGATGCCTTTTGCAGAGGCACATCCGCTCGGCAATTTCACCATCAATCACTATGCAGGGCTGCAAATTTCGCGAGATAGAGTAGGGATCGACTATGTTCTAGACATGGCTGAGATTCCAGCTTTTCAGGAGATTCGTCAGCTCGATCGCGATCGCAACCACAAAGCAGATGCGATAGAAACTGTTGATTATCCGGCTGATAAATGCCGTGAGATTCATTCTGATCTAAATCTGCGATTCAACAAAAAGCCGCTAGCACTCTCTCTAAATCGCTCAAGTGTCGAATTTCCTCCTGGAGTGGGCGGGTTGGAGACTCTACGGCTGACTTGTGGGTTTGAAGGGGCGATTAGCGCAAAGCGCAACTCCGCAGGAACCGCGCCGGGAAAACTGCTTAACAACGCATCACCGAGTACGATCGAGTTTGAAGACACTTCCTACCCGCAGCGTCTGGGCTGGCGTGAAATCACGGTGTCGTCTAACGTTCCGGTTGGGGGCAACTTCATTGCTTCTAGCCTGACAAAACGCCTGACAGACTATCCATCTGATCTGTTGAGTAGCCCGCTCAATCAGCGCCAGATTTCTTTGACAATTAATCCGGTTTTGCCCAGTCATCAATCCATCGCGCGATCGCCTACACAGCTTTCTAGTCCAACAAGTCAGGTATTGAGCGGCAGAAGTAATGATGCCTTCACTCGCCTGATCACTTTAGAAGAACACAGCCTTCCTGCAACGTTGCTTGCTCTAGCGATCGCGTTTGTGTGGGGTGGCTTACACGCGCTGTCTCCAGGTCATGGCAAAACGATCGTGGGTGCCTATTTGGTAGGTTCTCGCAGCAAAGTTCATCACGCCCTTTTTCTAGGACTCACCGTAACGCTGACTCATACCATTGGTATCTTTGCGTTGGGGCTAGTGACGCTTGGCACCTCTCAGTTTGTCCTAACTGAGGAATTATATCCTTGGCTAAACGTAATTTCTGGTGTGCTAGTCACAGGAATTGGACTGAATTTGTTGATTCGTCGATCGCGCATTTCTCAACTCTTCCAAAAATCGATGTCCGAACCGAAACACGATCATGGTCACGAACATTACCACAATCATGATCACACTCATAGTCACGATCATCATCACAATCACAATCACGGACATTCTCATCTGCCGCCCGGTGCTGATGGTTCTCCGATCACCTGGTCGAGCATTTTAGCACTCGGAATCTCAGGTGGGTTGTTGCCGTGCCCTTCGGCATTAGTGGTGTTGTTAAGCGCGATCGCGCTGGGTCGAATCGGCTTTGGGCTGGCATTGGTGTCCGCGTTTAGTTTAGGTCTAGCAGCAGTTTTGACCGGAATTGGATTAACGCTAGTCTACGCCAAAGATTGGTTTGAGCGACTGCCCCTTCAGGCATCTAAAAGCAAATTGTTTCCGGCGATGAGTGCCTTATTTATGACGCTGATTGGTTTAGGCATTACGACAAAAGCGCTATTCGATCACACTTTATAACCTGAACAAATCACGTCAAAAGCAACGAGAGAATTAGTTGATTAAAGTCCTCAAATAGAGACAGTCATGCTTAAAGAAATTCTTGCATCTACCGCGATCGTTCTGTTTGCTCACCCCGCAGTTTCATCTGAGCCGCCTTTTGCGATCGCCCAAGACTCACTGTGCTATATGGTTAGCTCAACTCATCAGACGATCAACCTCACCTCATTGTGCAATCTTGCAAACATGGCTGAACTCGCCCCGATCGTGGTGACTAACCTCAGTTTAGAAGTTCAAGATCAAGAGTTTTTGTCATCAAAGGTTAAAGCCATCGTCACCAATCGCAGCAGTTCTCCCATTCAAGTAGAAGTGGTTCGACTACAGATTAATCATGCCAATATGCCTATTACGATCGTTCCCATTTTTATGAACCAAACCCTAAACCCCGGACAGTCGGTTCTCGCAAGTGGGCTGTTTGACAAAGCTGAGTTGCAACAACAAACTAGCGGACTCAGTGTTAGCTTTCAAGATTGGCAATAGTCAACAATTTCAACCCGCAAAAAATAGGTTTGAGGAAACAAATTATGAAGCGATTTAGCCTCATCTTTTTAATCACAGTTCTCTGTGTCGTAGGCTACTTTGAAGTCAGCCTGTCTCACGCTGAAGCTCTCTTCTGGCTCAATCTCGGCTCATAGTGTCTATCTCAAGATAGAAATCACTTTTGAATGCCGATCGAGCCAGCTTTTCATTCGATAAACTCCCTCTCAGCGAACGTTAGGCGTTTTTAGAACTTCATCTAATAGACTTCTAGCTGGCTGCGCTTTTGCGAGGGCAGATTGGTGATCACCGTAGGCGCGAACTAAGCGAAAAAGACCACCAACTCCGGTTTTAAGTTGCTCTAAATCTTCAGCTACTAGTTCTCCGTCTAACATTCGCACGAGCAAAGGTTTGATGTCACCCACTTCTTGCCGCACTTTTTGAAGCTTTTCTACGGTACTCAACAAGGTTTTGAGAGCATTTAAAATGCTATCAACATCTTGAGGGTCTTCTACTTGGGGTGACTCTTCTACTTCGGGTAACGCTTCGTCGATCGCTTCGGTGTCTTGAGGGTCTGATTCTTTAGTGTCTGAAATCACAGGTAATTCCTGTGCAGGTGTTTCGGTTTTATCAGCGTGTGTTCGTGCCATTAACGTTTCCTCAAGGGGTTTCCCCAGTGTACCGTGTCGATCTGGACGTTTTAGTACAGTTGTGAAGAAGTAAGTCGATGGACAGGATAAAGTGTACGGAATGACTCGTTCTCTTTTCTCAGATTTGACTCTGCGCGATCGCACCTTTAGTTGGGGTCAGCAAACTTATTTGATGGGTGTTTTAAACGTCACCCCTGATAGCTTTAGCGATGGCGGACAGTTTAACACCCTGGAATCTGCCCTCAATCAAGCGCAAAAAATGGTCACGAGTGGAGCCGACATTCTAGATATTGGCGGACAATCTACCCGACCGAATGCGGAGGAAGTGACGTTAGCGGAAGAACTAGATCGCGTCATTCCCATCATTCAAACCTTGCGGCAACACTCAGAATTTTCTCAGGTGCCCATCTCGGTTGACACGACTCGATCGCAGGTGGCAAAGGCTGCGATCGCCGCAGGTGCCGATCTGATCAACGACATCTCTGGCGCAACGTTTGACGCAGAAATGCTCTCGACTGTGGCAAAGCTGGGAGTGCCGATCGTCTTGATGCACACGCGTGGCACTCCCAAAACCATGCAGACGCTGACTGATTATGAGGATCTGACCGGCGAGATTTTGCAATTTTTAGCAGCGCGAATTCAGGCGGCGATCGCGGCGGGGATCGATCGCCGCCAAATCATCATTGATCCCGGCATCGGCTTTGCCAAAAAAACAGCGCAGAATTTAGAAATTCTGCGCCAGCTTTCCGTTTTTCGATCGTTGGGGTGTCCGATTTTGGTCGGCGTATCTCGCAAAAGCTTTATCGGTCAAATTCTTAACCAGCCAGATCCACAGACAAGAGTTTTGGGAACGGCAGCAGCGTGTGTGAGCGCGATCGTCGGCGGCACCGATATTTTACGAGTTCACGATGTCGCAGAAATGCACGACGCTTGCCGCGTTGCAGATGCCATTTGGCGACCCTGCCCCATCAATTAGTGTCATTTCCCCGCGAAGAATTGCCGGAACCCTGCTCAAATTCAGAGGGTCTAATCAAATCTGTAATGGCCTCATTCAAGGCTTTAGGATCCATAAAGACAATTTTGGAGTTATCACTCTTGCCAATCTCTAAATTGGCGTTGACATAATCTTTTGCGACTAGATAACGCAATACGTCTTGCGCGTTGGGTTGAGCCTGCAATGCTCGCGCCAGGTCTTCGATCGATTTCACCGTTGCTTCTGTTCTCGTAAGCGTTACGTTTTTCTCATTCTTGGCAATCTGCTCTCGCTCTAAAGACTCTCTCAAAGCAGAAGACAAGTTAATGGCTTGCACTTCCACACTAATCACCTCAATGCCCCATTTGCGAGCCGCTTCGTCAAGAGGCTTACGGAGTTGAGTGTTAATTTTATCGGTAGATGAAACGGCTTCCGCTAGAGAGAGCCGACCAATTTCTCCACGCAGGCTTGTGATCACGAGTTGCTTGAGGGCTTCTTCTAAATCTTCAATCGCATAATAGGCTTTTTTAAGCTCTAAAATTCGCCAAAAGACGATCGCATCCACCTCGATCGGCACGTTATCTTTTGTCAGCGCGGGTTGAGGATCAATATCTAAGAGCTGTTCTCGAACGGTTTCGATTAAAACGGTATCTAGAAACGGGATCACAAAGTTTAGCCCTGGCTTTAGGGTGCGTTTATACTGCCCTAATCGCTGCACCAAAGCTTCGTCACCCTGGTCAATGATTCTGACAGAACCAATCATGTATCCAAGAATAATCAGTGTGAATGCACCAAGTAGGGACTCAATCATATGTGCGCTCCCGTTGAGCTTAATTAGAGACTAAAGAGAGAAGTAGAAAAATGTGAGATCTCTTAAAAAGTGACTCATTTCATCGCGATCGTGCAAAATCAGAGGCGGTTTTTCTGACTATGCAACGCTATAACGTGCATTCTACAGACATTTTTACGATTCAAGACTCAAAAGTCAAAACTTACACTGATTAGACTTCCTGTATAAATACTCTGCCCTCACCCTAGCCCTCTCCCCAAGGAGAGGGAACAGGAGAGTTCTGGCTCCCTTCTCCTTGGGGATGAGAGCTATCCAGATTCATGCAGGAAGTCTATTTAACCTGAGTTCGGGTTAATCATTGCCTGCCTAGCGATTGAACCTAGTCTCCTGTGCAGCCTGCGATAGTTTGATCGTCCAATGCCGAGCGTCTCGCCCCCTAAATCCCCCATGATGGGGGACTTGGAATGGGCACAATTTCTTGAACGCGGTCGATCTTTCTGCTTCAAAGTCCCCCAAGTTTGGGGGATTTAGGGGGCGAAGGGAACTGAAACGGAGCAGGAACTTATCCCGAACTCAGGTTATTTATCGTGGTCTATCGTTTGCTATCTTGCCAAGCATTCCCAATTCCTTTGACAATGCCGCGCCCAATCAGTCCCAGTCCGCGCCCAATCACATCGGTGAGCAGGTAGATCACACCACTGCCGACAAACCCGATCGCGGCTTTTAATCGAGGCGAAATCGCATCTCGCGTTTCTAATGCCAGAGTCACAGCTAATTGCACACCTGCTAATTGCTCAAGCTCACCGCGGCGTGGTGCATAGATTAAGACTTGTCTAATTCCTGACTGAGTAAACACAAATAGTCGATGTTGACTCTCAAAGATGGCGGTCGGTTCGGCAACATAGCGATCGACACGATATCTCCAGGATAGATCATTCCGAAAGCGTTCAATATCGCGGGTCGAGAGTAAGCGACGATCGTAAAAACTCTGTTTGATGACTTCTAAATCTGAAAACCGATTCAGCAAGGGTTGCACGACCGCGTTGGCAAGCTGAATCGTGAGATTTTCTAAAAGATCTGCGGCACGAGCGATCGCTTCAGGAGAGCCGATCAGAGCGTCGGCATTGTCGATCGTTAAGGCTGTCTGAAATAGTAAGTGAGCATACAAATCGGTGACTAAAGGAATCTTATTAAGAATCTCTGCCTGAACCGTTTCTTCATCTTGAAGTAATGCCGTCACGACTTCTATTTCTTGGTTTTTGACGCGCAACGTGTAATATCTGCCGAAGAAGTCGATCGTGATGGCTTGCCACAAATCTCGCAAGATCACGAGGTGTTTTTCAGCAAGCTGACCGGGCTGAATTTGAGAAAACCGCAGCTCGTCTAAACTCGCCTCAATCTGCCGCAAAATAATGTAGAACAGTTCTCGCTTGCGTTCTGCACGGAAAATGTCAATTTCTAACGGCAAATGGGTTAGATTCTCTAAGCTCGATTGCAGTTTGGCGGAGATGTCATCAAACAACCGTTCCTGAAGATCTCTAGCCGTCATTTCTGGAGGCTGAGCGGGCACAAGTTGAACACTGGAGGGAAGCGATCGCAGCCGTTGCCCGCTCAACTCAGGTGGTAAAATTCTCGCTGGCTCTAGCACTGAATCTGAGCTAGAAAGGACTCGCTTCACCAACCATCGAGCCGCTTTAAGTTCTCTACGTCGCCCAGAGAGAACGGTTTTGTCGAGCCGTGACAGCCCAGGCGATGCAAGTTGGGCGTTGAGTTCGATCAGTGCCGCTTCAATTTGTTGAAGGCTGGACGATCGTAGCGTTTCTCGCACTCGTCTTAACGGACGTAACTGCGCGGGTGAAGGGGCGATCGTCAAAGGTATATCCCAATAAGGCTGACCCGCCGCCACTTGCCTAATCGCCGTCACCAACTCTGCGATCGAGCTTCCTTTAGGACAATATCCTTCAACGCCTCTCTGCACCGCTTCTATCAGCTTGGTGTCAGGCAATGACCCAATCAGCAAAATGGGGTAGTCAGGATGCTGAGTTTTGAGCTGTCGCAGTAACTCAAGGTCTAAGAGCGATCGCGAGGACAGTCCGCTATTCTCCAAGTCAACCAAAATCAGGTCAAGCGGAGTGCCGCTCCGCTTGCGATCCGCCAGAGTTCTCAATGCCGATGCGCCAGTCTCTGCTATCACCACTTGCAGATCGGCAAATCGGCCCAGCCCAGTCAGCAACCCTAACCGCAAAATGGGGTCTGCCTCGATTAGCATCAGTTGTAACAAACGACTTGGCGGACGATCGAGCGACACAGACCCCCTCTCCTACTCCATCACTTCCATAATCCCACACTCCTTACTGTGGCGGAGTTGGCTCCGGGGATGTCTCTGGCGTTGGCTCTGGCTCTAAGTCACGCTGCCTTGCTGCCTCTTGCTCTCGTGCCCTCCAGATTGCGGCTCGCTCAACTGACCAGCGCGCAATTGCACCTTGAGCCTCTCGATAAAGGGCGCGTCCCGGTGCAATCTGATAGGCTACGTCGATCGCCCGCGTTAAATAGCCGCCGTTTGCCAAACTACTCGCCTGATTGAGAATCGGACGATCTTCGACAATCTGAATCTGATAGACCCACTCCCCGATCAGATATTGGGCATCTCCATAGAGCGCTCGACCCGATCGCACCCTCGAAGCCACTTGAATCGCCTGCCCCAATTTGCCAGAGTTTGCCACGGCTTTGGCTTCATCTAAAATCGGCTTGTCTTCGATCGTTTGGATCTGCACCGTCCAGTCCACAATGCTCGATTGCGCTTCTTGAGACAGTGCCCGTCTAGGCTTTACTAAACTCGCTAACGCCACTGCCGATCGCAGCGGGTCGAGCTTGCCCGTTTTTGCCAACTGTTGAGCCTGCCGCAACACGGGGCGGTCTTCCATCCACTGGGCTTCTTTTACCCACTGGGCTAACAGCGTTTGGGCATGAAGGCGACGCGGATGCTTGAGCGGAATTTGTTTGGCTTGCGCGATCGCCATTTTCAGCACGGGCAACTGCTGCACGTTTGACAAAGTGCTGGCGACATTGAGCTGCACGACCCCTTGAGCTTGCAGGTCTAATCGGGGCAAGAGTGCTTTTGCCTGAGCATAGAAAGGACTCTGCGAATTAATTTGTCTCAATAGCTGAGTCGCCAGCCACAGCGGAGCGAGGCGCTCTAAAGCAGGCTGTCGATAGTCAGTGTCGGCATAAATCTCTTTTGCCCGAATCAAGCGAATTAAGTCTTGGTTGTCTGAGGTGAGTTTGACGCTAGCCGGAATTGAGCTAACCAGCGTGCTAGCCCCGACTAAATCCTGCTTGTCTAAACGCACTACCGCTAGCCCAAAGACGGTATTGCGCCACTTCAATACTTCGGTTTTGGCTTGTGCCCAGACAAAGGTTTTACGATTGATGGGATCGGTGATGGCGATCGCCCGTCCCCACTGCTCAGGCGAAGTCGATTTGGCAAAACTTCGCGCGTCTTTCAGATATTGCCACGCGACTTTTTCGTCGGTGGTGCGCTGCCGAATCTCACCTAGCCGATCTTGCCACGAGGGATCGTTAACCAAGCTGAGTGAGGCGATATGCTCAGAGGCTAAATTCCAGTTTTGTTTTTTGAGGGCGACAAGAATCTTGTCATAGAGAATTTGCCCTTTATTAAATTCTTCTCGCCAACGTTTAACGGCGGCTTGAGCTTCTTTATAAACTGCGCTCGATGCCGGGATTTGATTGGCTAACGCAATGCCCCCTTTGAGGTCTTTTTGAGTGACTCGATCGCGCGCCAAAATTAACAGGGCATTTGACCAATCTTGCATCAGCGTCTTCGCCTGACCATAGAGCGGGTGCTCTGGTGTCCAATCTTTGACCAGCTTAATCGCTTCTAAAATTTGCGCTGGGTTTCCTGACTCTGCACTTTGTTGGGCACAAAACAGCCGTTCAGATTCAGCCGACCAGGTAGAGATTTGCTTACAGTCAACGGCTGGGGGAACTTTTGAGAGCCAGATAAAGGCTGCGATCGCAGTTCCGCCTGCGGCACCGAGAATGCCTAACCAGATTAGCTGCCACTTCCAAGCCTTTGCGATCGGGCTTAACGTTTGAAAGGTGCCTTGAGTGCCCGATGAGATCTTTCGAGCAGCGACTTTCTGAAGTCTGACAAAACGATTTTCCGCAGTCTGCCTTTCGGGTTGAGTAGAGGGTTCAACATCTTCGTGAATGACTTCTAGATCGGCTTCTAGTTGGTCATTCTGCGACGGGTTAGAAGGCAATGAATGGTCTGCATCCTCAGATTTAGATTTTTGAAAGACCTGAAGCCAGGAGGGTGTCGAGGGTTTTCTAGCCATGAATTCAGCGATCTCACAGGTCAGGTTTGGCTATTCTACAGTCAGTTTTGGCATTTGATTGAGCCGATTTTGCAAGCTCAACCCTACTTGCTTGTGGCTGCTTCAATATCCCCTCAGAGATAGCGGGTTTCCGGGCGCAATGTCCAGAAAAGTGATAAGCGATTGAATAAGACAATCCAGCACTGAGGGATTTTTGCAGAGCGTTTGAGGCTATTGAATCACGAATATCAGAAAATTACGCCATCAAATCAGCCAAATTTCGGTTGACTTCATCCAAGGAGCAGTTAGGAGATGAAACCTAAAATTTGGGGATCACGCAACTCAGGGCGATCCCCAAATAGATTAAGGGTGTGGGCGTTGATGAATGCGGCTATGAACTCGCCAAACTCATGACTTCAGCAACCCCAAATTGCAGGCAAAAGCTCTAAGTGTTTTGCTCGGCGCGATAGCCGTAGAAATCAATATGATATTCAGTGATGCGTATGCCTGTTTGTGCCTCTACCTGACGAATCAGATCTTCGGGCAGGTCGATGTGAATGTCTAAAATTTGATTGGTGTCGATGCAGTTGACGTGGCTGTGAGCATCACTGACGTTGCCATAGAGACGACCGTCTGAGCGCTCAATGCACTCGATAATACCCTGCTCAGAGAGGGCTTCTAGGTTTTGATAAACCGAAGTGTGACCAATGTCTTTGCCCTGGCGATTGAGACGATCGTAGATTTCGCGGGCAGATAGGTG
Organism: Phormidesmis priestleyi ULC007; assembly: GCF_003003695.1. NCBI lineage: Bacteria > Bacillati > Cyanobacteriota > Cyanophyceae > Leptolyngbyales > Leptolyngbyaceae > Phormidesmis > Phormidesmis priestleyi. Next base: position 4,073 of record NZ_PVWG01000022.1, on the reverse strand, counting down.
CTCTTGATCGTGCCAAAGTAGCTCTAAGATAAAACGACGCTGACGGCTCAGGCGCATTCCTAAAATCTGACAGCGTTCGATCGCGTCATCCAGCGATCGAATGGGCTTTGAAATGGGTGCTTCGCTTTGCATACTTTAGAGGGGGTTGACCTATCTATTGCCTAATCTACTCTGAGGGGTTCAGAATTAAAAACAACAGATGTTTATATTTTTAATTTCTGGTTCTGAACAATTATATTCTTTACGTCCTTTTGGTAGATTACAGTTCGACACCTACCTGCTCTAGTTCTATCACATGCTAAAGCAAACTCGCTACAACTTTATCTTAGTCTCTATTTTTGATTCTTCAGTTTTCTAGTTGTCTAGATCAAATAGCAATTTACGTTTGCGCTTGTGACAGTTCTAATGCCCTGGCTGAATCTGAGCTTAACCGGGAATCACTTGTGCGAACCAACCTTGCTGCCCCAGTTGCTCCAAAAAGCGATAAACCACGAAGCGCTCCTGGCTGAAAAGAGGTGTGAATAACGGGATTTCAGTCACAAACGGCAGTGTTTGAATCGGAGCATTGATAAGTGCAGAACTCAGCGTGATTTCAAGGGAATCGAACTCCATCTACTGACTTCCCTCAGTTTCATTTACCTTCTTTTTTGACCCCTGCACGATCGTCACCAAAGCTTCTGCGACTTGACCGTAGCGAAGTTTGCGCCTTGAATAGGGCATTGAACAATTTTGAGGGGATGGGGAGAGGTTTCGGCGTACCGTTTAACGATCGCCAAAGAGTCGTCCGTGGAGTTATTATCCACGACGATGATTTCCAAGTGAGGGTAGGTCTGCTGAAAGCAACTCTCTAAGCAGGCAGCAATGCGAGGAGCGGCGTTGTAGACCGGGATGACGATCGACACGATCGGGGCAAGCGTTTGAGTCTGAAGAGGTAAACGTTCTGGCGGTCGTGCAAGAGTGGATTTGGGCTGGAGGAGAAAGTGAGCGGTGACGCGCAGGTCAAGCTCATAGCGCTGATCGAGTCCGCGTCGCTGGAGGGCATTACGAATCACCTTTTGAGTCCAGTGCAGGGTGTTGAGACGATCGCGGATGATGTTATTAGAGTGGCGACGGTAATAATAAAGAGTTTGGTCGAGGTGATGTATGTCGGTGACTTCGGACAGCTTGAGGCAGAGGTCATAGTCTTCGGCGACCGCTAATGACTCGTCAATGCTACCTACTTGGTCATAAACTGTGCGACGAATGAGGCGAAAGTGGAAGGTCATGAAGTCCACGAGCAACTGTTCTTTTGAGTAGGGGGTGCGGCACAGTTTACCGAGTCCACAGTCTCGTCCTTGCTCGTCGATCAAGTGGTAGTTGGTGTAAACCAGCCCGACATGGGGTGACTGGTCTAGAATTGCGATCGTCTCTTCTAGGGCAGTCGGAGCGAGTAGGTCGTCGCTGTCTACTAAGCCGAAATATTGCCCGGTGGTGGCAGCGATCGCCGATTTGGTGGCGATCGAGATTCCTTGGTTAATGGGGGAGACGAGGACGCGCACTCGTGGGTCTAAGCGGGCGTAGTGCTGGGCAATCTCTACTGAGTTGTCAGTAGAGCCATCGTCCCAAATTAGGAGTTCAAAATGGGGGTAGGTTTGCGCGAGGATGCTGTCGATCGTTGCACAGAGGAAAGATGAGCGGTTGTAGACCGTGGTGATGAGAGAGATGAGCGTAGACATGGAAAAGGTTGCCAGAGCAGAGATATCTGGCTTAGAGTGCCCGTTCTAGCTGGAGGCAACCAAAGGGGCTTGAGGCGAATGGAAGGATGATTAGCAGGAGAGAGAAACTGCTTTGCATTGACCCAGCTACTCCATATCGATCTGTCTGTAAACCTTGGCAAATAAGTTATTGAAAGAGGATGTCAGGCGATTTCAAAGAACTCGGTTGAGTTAGCCGAAAGGAAACGTCCACGTCCAAAGTTGGTAGTAGATCCATCCCTCTAGTAGAGTTAAGATCATTGTAGTCATGACGATCACCCGCCAACGTAAATAGGGTTCCACTTGAGAAGCGATAGCGCTGACAAATAGAGCTTTTAAAAACCCAATGAACACGCCTACAAATAGAACTGTTAGTACAGCTTTCCCTAAAGATGGAGATGCAAGCAAAAAAGGGTAGATCTTTACCAGCCAAACAACCGAAAAGTGTATAACTGCTGAACTAGGGATACACCAGATTAAGGAAGTAGAAAGAACTTTGAAGCCATGCATAGGTGAGAACATAAGATTACGATAATCGAAAGAAATATGCGTTACCTTCAAAAGCCTATGTCAAGGCTTTCTTTCGTTCTTAAGCTGCTCCTGAACGTATTCAACAAACCTATCAAACATTGCCTTTGTATAAGTCCAGTTCCAGTTCGGATTTCGGAGCACGGGAGCAATTGTCGCAGCGATCCCTCCATCGCCAAAAAGATTATTGAGTCTGTTGATTCGGTCAACCCATGCTTGTTTTACTGGTGCTGTTAATTCATCAGCATCAAACGTTGCCTCGATGGGTGTGGCTTGAAATTTGGCAGCAAACGTTTTCCATCGGCTACGAATACTAAATTTAATGTCATTTCCCGTTTGAAGATAATACTCTTTTAGATGAGTAGATAGACGCTGATCTTTTCTGTCTGGACTATTGAACCTATCAAATAAGCCAAAGCCATCGACATCGCCAAGAATATCAGCTTCAGGAGCTGAGGCTTTGTAATACTCATCAATTTCTTCTTTCGTGGGAATGCTAGATGACAATTTCAAGTTTATGGGAGTTCCCTCCTGAGAAGTTCCGTTCTGTTTAAGCGTTAGCCAAACAGACCCAATACTGACATCGGCAACCCAAGAAGCAGGGTCAATGGTCGGCACATTGTAGTAGGGATCAGAGTAAGGTGCGTTAGAACCTGGATGCAGCAACGCATCTAACGTCAACAGCATATGCCCAATGTCGATCATCTCGTTGCGTCCAGGAATCACAATATAGGGTGAGGGGTTGTCTTCTATGCCGTTTTCATTTGCTTTAGCCGTCAGAATAGCGTATGCGCTTTTGTCTACCTCATTTAAATACGCTTTATCTATCCTCCTCTCAGGTGGAAAAACGTCGGAAGCAGAACCCTGCAAGTAGTTTGGAGCATGTGGTAGAAGCGCAAATGCTTGTTGATTCTTAATGCCTGCAAGCAGGTCTAAACCACTATTACCAGGGTAGTAAAGCCTACGAAGACGAGTAATGATTTGTTGTGGAGTATCATTTTTGTACACTGCCTCTACCTTCTCCACAATATCAATGAACCGATCAATGCCCACTAATGCCAGAGGATTTGTCTGATTCTTGATACCTTTATAATCTCTGATATTGAATAAACTAATCGCTTTCTCAGTTAGGGCAACTCCCATCGTTTTGGAGATGAATTCATTGCTTCGCTTCACATCCTGAAGACTTGAATCAGTGATTTTATTGAGTGTCTTGAGACGATCGGAGTTGGCAAAGAGAACAACATCAGGATTCGTCACCGACTGTAAAAAGCTGTCTAACTGCTGTGCGGTTAACCGCGTATTACTGAGTTGATATGCTGTACTAAGAAAGAAATTGAGCGGTTGATCTCCTGCCGCCGCAATCGGATTTAATGCTACGTAGCTGCTTCCTAAGTTCAGTAGTTGACTCAGAAATCTTGCATCTTTCTTCTCAGTTTGCAGTCCTGAGTCTTGCAATAGCTGTGCGGCATCTACCAGCCTGTCGCCAAATTCCAATAACTTCACTCGATCGCTCCCACTCTTCGCCCCCTCAAAGAACTGATTCAAGCCTCCTTGCCCTTTACGATCGTCTCCACCTCTCCATAAGGTATTGAGAAACTCTGAAATCACCATCTCCCCTGTTGTGGTCACGATCGGATTGACCTTCGCCACCTCAAAGCCAAACTTCATCAACTCTCGAATAAACTGGGCACTACGAATATCGCCGCGTGGATTAAACCCGCCTCCACTGCTAGCGAGTCGCGGTTCATTGAGCGCTACGCTATTCGCCGCTGCATTCAAAAGATTGTTGAGGAACTTGAGGGTGCTGAT